>JAFEGB010000269.1 GCA_018240295.1 Pseudomonadota bacterium | reverse complement strand
TGGCGCAACGGCTGGCTGCCCGGGCTGCCGCCGCCCCGGCCGGCGGTGCCGCTCGCGTCCAGCACGCGCCCGCTGCCGGCACCGGCCCCGGCCGACGCCGTGGCGGTGCGCTCGCCGGGCCATGCCCTGACGCCGACCGCCCCCGCCGGTACTGCGCCGGCCGACCCCGCGAACTCCGCCCCGCCGGCCGCCGGCATCCCGGCGGGCCCGGAGAGCACGGGTCCGGCCGCGCCGGCGCAGCCCGTGACGGAAGCGGCTCCAGCACCGGGCCCTGCCCCGCTCATGCCGCCGGCCGCACCGGCACCGGCAGACGATGCAGCCGCGGCGGCCGCCGCCACCCGCGCGGCGCCGGCGCAGGAAGCGTCACCGGCGGCAGTGGCGGCGGTGGTCCCGCCCGGGGCAGAGGCCGGTGCGGGCGGATCACCGGGCAGCGATGCCGCAGCCCCCCCGGCACCGGCACCGGCACCGGCACCGGCACCGGCCGAGGATGCCGTCGCCAGCGCCGTGCGTGCGCTGCTCGTGCAGGCGCGCAGCCAGTACGCCGGCATGCGCTACACGCAGCCGCCCGATGACAACGCGCTGCAGACCTGGCGGCAGGTGCTGAAGCTCGCGCCCGGCAACGCCGAGGCGCTCGCCGGCATCGCCGGCATCCGCGCGCGCTTCATCGGCTGGGGCCGGCAGGCGCAGGCGCGCGGCGAGTTCGAGCGGGCGCTGCGCCATTACGAGATCGCGCGCGGCATCGGCGAGGACGAGGAGTTGTCGGGGCTGATCGCCGAGGCCAGACGCCGGCGCGACGCCGGACGCTGAACCGCGGGCATCCCGGCCCGCTGTGTGAAATTCCGCCCGTGACGGCCGCCGGACTGCGCCGGACAGCGTGCCGGGCCGCCCTTTCCCCGCACTGGCCGGGCAACTGTGCGGATATCCGCATCGCGGCAGGAAACGGCGTTCCGGAAGCCCGCACACAGCTTGCACATCATGAAAAACCAACCCTCCGATTTCGCAGAAGATCGCAATTAAAACGGCATTTTCAATTACTTGCCATTGATGGCACATGCCGTGCAGTACAGCCTTCCGCGAGCCGGCGACGACCGGCACCCACCAGCTAGCGCGGAGAGGCACACGAGCCATGCCGAAGATCTTCAAGAGTCTGTACTTCCAGGTGCTGGTGGCGATCGCCATCGGCGTCGCCGTCGGTCACTACAACCCGGGCTTCGGCACCGATCTCAAGCCGCTCGGCGACACCTTCATCAAGCTGATCAAGATGGTCATCGCCCCGATCATCTTCTGCACCGTCGTCGTCGGCATCGCCGGCATGGAAGACATGAAGAAGATCGGCCGCGTCGGCGGCAAGGCGCTGCTGTACTTCGAGCTGGTGACCACCGCCGCGCTGGCGATCGGCCTGCTGATCGTCAACCTCGCGCAGCCGGGTGCCGGCATCAACGCCGATCCGGCGACGATCGACACCAAGGCGATCGCGACCTACACGACGGCCGCGCAGAAGTCGCAGACCACGGTCGAGTTCCTGATGGGCGTGATCCCGACCAACGTCGTCGACGCGCTGGCCAAGGGCGAGATCCTGCAGGTGCTGTTCTTCGCGGTGCTGTTCGGCTTCGCGCTGGCGGCGATGGGCGAGAAGGGCCGGCCGCTGGTGAAGATGATCGACCAGTTCGCGCACGGCATGTTCGGCGTCGTCAACATCATCATGAAGGTCGCCCCGATCGGTGCCTTCGGTGCGATGGCCTTCACGATCGGCAAGTACGGCTTCCACACCCTCGGCAACCTGGCGCTGCTGATGGGCGCGTTCTACGCGACCTGCCTGCTGTTCATCTTCGGCGTCATCGGTGCCATCGCCCGCGCCTGCGGCTTCTCGGTCTGGAAGTTCATCAAGTACATCAAGGAAGAGCTGCTGATCGTGCTCGGCACTTCGTCCTCGGAATCGGCGCTGCCGCGGCTGATGGACAAGCTCGAACGCCTCGGCTGCTCGAAGCCGGTGGTCGGTCTCGTGGTCCCGACCGGCTACTCGTTCAACCTCGACGGCACCTCGATCTACCTGACCATGGCGGCGATCTTCATCGCCCAGGCCTGCAACATCGACCTGACGCTGACGCAGGAGCTGACCATCCTCGGCGTGCTGATGCTGACCTCCAAGGGCGCGGCCGGCGTCACCGGCTCGGGCTTCGTCACGCTGGCGGCGACGCTCGCCTCGATCGGCACGATCCCGGTCGCCGGTCTGGCGCTGATCCTCGGCATCGACCGCTTCATGTCCGAGGCGCGCGCGCTGACCAACCTGATCGGCAACGGCGTGGCGACCATCGTCATCGCCAAGTGGGAGAAGGAACTCGACGAGACGGCGCTGCACGCCCATCTCGACGGCCGCGCCAACGTCGAGGCCGAGATCGAGGCCGACGCGCACGGCGAGCGTGCGCCGCTGGTCACGGCGACGCCGGCGCAGGCCGCCTGAAGCCCGACCCGCCCGGACCCTTCGTGGTCCGGGCAACCCAGCGGACCAGTCCACGACCGGTCCGTGCCGTGTCCGGCTCACCGGCATTTGCCGCCGGTCAGCCGGTATTACCGCGGGCAGCGTCCTAAGCTGTCCGGCGCACGGGCCGCCATCGGGCAGCGGCCCCTGCGTACCCGCCCCGTCACCCCCCGGGCGGCCGGGGCATCACTCCAAGCCCGAAACGCGATCGTTCCGAAGATTCCAATTATTAGAGACGAGGAGAAAAACCCATGCTGCGCATCACGCTCAAGACCCTGACCCTCGGCGTCGCCCTGGCGCTCGGCGGGCTCGCCCACGCGGCCGATCCGATCCTCATCAAGTTCTCGCACGTCGTCGCCCAGGACACGCCGAAGGGCAAGGCGGCCGAATACTTCAAGAAGCTGGCCGAGGAGCGCACCAAGGGGGCGGTCAAGGTCGAGGTCTACCCGAACAGCCAGCTCTACAAGGACAAGGAGGAGGTCGAGGCGCTGCAGCTCGGCGCCGTGCAGATGCTCGCGCCCTCGCTCGCGAAGTTCGGGCCGCTCGGCGTCAAGGAATTCGAGGTCTTCGACCTGCCCTACATCCTGCCGAACCGCGACGTGCTGCGCCGCGTCACCGACGGGCCGGTCGGGCGCGGCCTGCTCGACAAGCTGGAGACCAAGGGCATCAAGGGCCTGGCCTACTGGGACAACGGCTTCAAGATCATGTCGGCGAACAAGCCGATCCATCTGCCGGCCGACATGAAGGGCCTGAAGGTGCGCATCCAGTCCTCGAAGGTGCTGGACAAGCAGATGCGTGAGCTCGGCGCGATCCCGCAGGTGATGGCCTTCTCCGAGGTCTACCAGGCGCTGCAGACCGGCGTCGTCGACGGCACCGAGAACCCGCCGTCGAACATGTACACGCAGAAGATGCACGAGGTGCAGAAGGACGCCACGGTCACGCGCCACGGCTATCTCGGCTACGCGGTCATCGTCAACAAGAAGTTCTGGGACGACCTGCCGGCCGACATCCGCACGACGCTCGAAGGCGCGATGAAGGACGCCACCAAGTACGCGAACGACATCGCCGAGAAGGAAAACGCCGACGCGCTCGAAGCGATCAAGGCCTCCGGCAAGACCACCGTCTACACGCCGACCGATGCCGAGCTGAAGCAGTGGCGTGATGCACTGCTGCCGGTGCATGCCGAGGTCGCCTCGCGCGTCGGCAAGGACCTGATCGACGCCTTCTACAAGGAAGCCGCTGCCGCCGGCGCGCCGATCAAGTAAGCCGCTCCCGCGTCCGCACCTCGCCGGCCCGGCGGCCCTGCCGCCGCCGGCCGGCGCCCCGCCCGACCCGTTGTGCGCGGAGGACCCCCGCATGAAATTCCTCGATCACCTGGAGGAATGGCTGATCGCCTTCCTCATCGCGGGTGCGACGCTGATCGTGTTCGTCAGCGTCGTGCACCGCTACCTCGCCGGCATGGCCATTCCCGGCCTGCAGGACTGGCTGCTGTCGCTCGACTTCTCGTGGGCGCAGGAGCTCTGCATCTTCATGTTCATCTGGATGGCCAAGTTCGGCGCCGCCTACGGCGTGCGCACCGGCATCCACGTCGGCGTCGACGTGCTGATCAACCGGCTGTCGACGCCGATGCGCGCGAAGTTCGTGCTGTTCGGGCTGCTCGCCGGCGCGACCTTCACCGGCATTGTCGGCACCTTCGGCGCCGGGCTGGTCGCGCACGTGATGCACACCGGCAGCACGACTGAGGTGCTCGAATGGCCGGCGTGGATCCTGTACATGGCGATCCCGCTCGGCTCCTACCTGATGTGCTTCCGCTTCCTGCAGGTGGCCTGGGCCTTCCACCGCACCGGCGATCTGCCGCACCACGACCACGGCCACGTCGAGGGCGTCGACGATCCCGACAAGCCCGAAGACATCAACTGGTTCGCACTCGACGACGACCTGCACCCGCGCGAGATGTCGCACCCGATCCGCAAGCCTGAAGACGGAGGCAAGCCGCAATGAATGCCCTGATCATCTTCGGACTGCTGTTCGGACTGATGCTGACCGGCATGCCGATCTCGATTTCGCTCGGCCTGACGGTGCTGACCTTCCTGTTCGGCTTCACGAACACCGACGTGCAGACCGTCGCACTGAAGCTGTTCACCGGCATCGAGAAGTTCGAGATCATGGCGATCCCGTTCTTCATCCTTGCCGGCAACTTCCTGACCCACGGCGGCGTGGCGCGCCGGATGATCAACTTCGCGACCTCGATGGTCGGGCACTGGCACGGCGGCCTGGGCCTGGCCGGCGTCATTGCCTGCGCGCTGTTCGCGGCCGTGTCGGGATCCTCGCCGGCGACCGTGGTCGCGATCGGCTCGATCCTGCTGCCGGCGATGCTGAAGCAGGGTTTCCCGAACCGCTTCGGTGCCGGCGTCATCGCCACCAGCGGCGCGCTCGGCATCCTGATCCCGCCGTCGATCGTCATGGTCATGTACTCGGTCGCGACCAACACCTCGGTCGGCGCGCTGTTCATGGCCGGCGTCGTGCCGGGCCTGATGCTCGCCGGCTTCCTGGCGTTCACGACCTGGTACCGCGCGAGGAAATTCGGCTATCCGCGCCAGCCGAAGGCGACGGTGCAGGAGCGCATCAAGGCCTTCCGCGAGTCGGTCTGGGGCCTGCTGCTGATCATCATCGTCATCGGCGGCATCTACGCCGGCCTGTTCACGCCGACCGAGGCCGCGGCGATGAGCGCCGTCTACGCCTTCATCGTCGCCGTGTTCATCTACAAGGACATGGGCCTGAAGGACGTGCCGAAGGTGCTGCTCAGCTCGGCAAACATGTCGGCGATGCTGCTGTACATCATCACGAATGCCGTGATGTTCAGCTTCATCATGACCGACCAGAAGATCCCGCAGACGCTGGCCGAGATCATGATCGGCAGCGGCCTCGGCCCGATCACCTTCCTGCTGATGTGCAACATCGTGCTGCTGCTCGCCGGCAACGTCATGGAGCCGTCGTCGATCGTGCTGATCTTCGCGCCGATCCTGTTCCCGATCGCGATGCAGCTCGGCATCGACCCGGTGCACTTCGGCATCCTGATCGTCGTCAACATGGAGGTCGGCATGTGTCATCCGCCGGTCGGCCTGAACCTGTACGTGGCCTCGGGCATCACCAAGATGGGCATCACCGAGCTGACCATCGCCGTGTGGCCGTGGCTGCTGACGATGCTGGTCTTCCTCGTGATCGTGACCTACGTGCCGGCGATCTCGCTGACGCTGCCGAAGCTGCTCGGCGTCATGTGATGCACGGCTGATCGACGCGGCCCCTCTGCGAAGGCCCGGCAGGCGAAGCCGGGCCTTCGGTTTTTCACGCTGCACCATCCGCCGCCGGCCCGGCTGCGGCGGGTCAGGCGTCGGGTTCCTGCGTCCGGGCATCGAGGTTGCGCCCGATGTGCGCAAGCGTCGCCTCGAAGGCCGCGAGCGCTTCGGCATCGAGGCCGGCCAGCAGGCGCGCGACGAAGGCATCGCGGGCCACGCGCCCGGCGGCAAGGCGATCGGTTCCGGCCGCGGTCAGCGCCACCTCGGTCAGGCGCTGGTCGTCCGGATGGCTGCGCCGGCGCACCAGACCTTCAGCTTCGAGCAGCTGCAGCTGCCGGGTCAGCGCCGCGGCATCGACGCCGATCAGCGTCTTCATGTGCTTCTGCGTGCTGGCCCCGTGCTCGTGCAGGTGGTTCAGGATGCGCCAGCGCGCCAGATGCATGCCGACCGCCGCCTCGAAGGCCGTCGACAGCCGCTGCGCGAGCCGCACCATGTGCTGCAGCGCGGAAGCAGACTGGCTCATGTCCCCGCCTCCGCCACCCGGCCGCGCCGCCGCCAGCGGCCGACGAGCAGCGCGATCAGCACCAGCGCAGCGAGCCCGGCCGCGAGCAGCAGGCCAAGGTGGATGCCGGCCGCGAGCGCCCGGTGCGCGGCATCGAGCAGTTGCGCGAGCTGCGCCGGGCCGTCCGGCAGGCGCGCCGCCAGCGTCGTGGCCTGATGCAGGCCGGCCGGATCGAGCAGCAGCTGCGGATCGGCGAACAGCGGCCGCAGCACCTGCGCGCCGGCACCGCTGCCGGCGGCGTCCATCGCCGTACGCCAGGTGCCGGTGACCAGCACGCCGAGCACGACCGTGCCGGCCATGCTGCCGAGCGCGCGCACGGTCTGCACCAGCGCCGTCGCCACGCCGAGTTCAGCGCGCGGCACGCTGGTCTGCACCAGCAGCGTGAAGTTCGGGAACAGGAAGCCGAGTCCGAGCCCGCATAGCAGGAAGGCGCCGGCCGCAAGCCACGCCGAGGTCTGCGCGCCGACCGCCTGCACGCCGAGCACGCCGGCCCCGAGCAGCAGCCAGCCGGGCAGCAGCAGGGATTCCGGATCGGCGAGCCGCCCGTACAGCCGGCCGTTGATCAGGCTGCCGAGCGCGATCGCCAGCACCAGCGGCGTCACGATCAGTCCGGCCTCGTGCGGCGAATGGCCATAAGCGCCCTGCAGCAGCAGCGGGGCGTAGAACAGCGCCGCGAACATCACGGCCCCGGCCGCGAGCGCGCAGAGCACGACGCGGCGCACGCGCGGGATCGCGAGCAGCCGCAGCGGCAGCAGCGGATGGCGGGCGTGCAGCTGCCGGCGCACGAACAGCAGCAGCGCCAGCACGCCGCCGGCCAGCCACAGCGGCAGCGCACCGGCGAACCACGCGCCGGCGCGCTGGCCGAGTTCGACCCACAGCAGCAGCGCCGCGAGCCCGCCGCTCAGCCACAGCGCACCGGGCAGGTCGAAGCCGGCGCCCTCGGCGCGCGTGCCGCGGCTGCGCGGCAGATAGGCGATGACCAGCACCAGCGCCAGCAGCCCGAGCGGCAGGTTGACGTAGAACACCGAGCGCCAGCCGAAGTGCTCGGTCAGCAGCCCGCCGAGCACCGGCCCGATGCCGCTCGCGAGCGCGAAGCTGCTCGACATCAGCGCCTGCCAGCGCAGCCGGTGCGCGGTGTCCGGGAACAGGTCGGCGATGCTCGTGAAGGCGGTAGCGATGATCATCGCGCCGCCGACGCCCTGCAGCGCACGCGCCGCGATCAGCGCCGGCATCGAGCCGGCCTGTCCGCACAGCGCCGAGGCACCGGTGAACACGATGATCGCCGCGATCACGAAGGGCTTGCGCCCGAACAGGTCGCCGAGCCGGCCGAGCACCGGCAGCAGCGTCGTCGAGCTCAGCAGATAGGCGGTCGCGACCCACGCGAACTGCTCGAAGCCGCGCAGCTCGGCGACGATGGTCGGCATCGCCGTGCCGACCACGGTCTGATCGAGCGCAACCAGCATCGCGACCAGCGCGATGCCGAGCATCGCGCGCAGGGCCTGCACGCCGTACAGGCCGGCAGGCGCGGCGGTGCCGGCGGCCGGCACGGGCTCGGTTCCGGCGAGGGGGACGGCGGACATCGGCGACGGACTCCGGCGGGGGGAAGGCCGCCAGCATCGCGCCGGATGATTGACCGATCAATCATTGATCAGTCAAATCAGGCTCATGGCTGCCATGCACCGGTGTGTGCTTGTCCTGCCCCGGAAACGACGACG
The DNA here is from genome assembly GCA_018240295.1 of Pseudomonadota bacterium. Lineage (GTDB taxonomy): Bacteria > Pseudomonadota > Gammaproteobacteria > Competibacterales > Competibacteraceae > Plasticicumulans. The sequence continues at coordinate 6,747 of JAFEGB010000269.1, read as the reverse complement.
CCGCCCCGGGGGGCGGCGTCGGCAGCGCACGGCAAGGCGGCGCGGGGATCAGCCCCAGCTGCGCACCGGGCCGGAGTCGATGTGCACGAAGTTGCTGCGCGGGTAATAGCCGACGCCACCGGCGCGCAGGCTCAGCGCCGCCATGCGCATCTGGCCGACGCCGAGGCCGGGCATGCGCACGTCGAGCGCGCGCGCCTGCATGTGGAAGCTGTTCTTGGCGACGCCGCGCGATTCCTCGCGCAGCAGCGCGTTGGTCTCGGGCGAGCGGTAGCCGGAGATGATGTGGGTCTCGGGCCGCTGCAGCATCAGCTGCATCGCGTACAGGATGTCGAGCGCCCGCGGATCGAACAGCCGGAACTCGTCGTTGTGGTGATCGCGCAGTGCCCAGGAGATTTCCTTGATCGACTGCGGCAGGTAGCCGGTGTTCGGCGTCCAGAACACCTCGCGCACGCTCTCGCCGGTGCCCGGCGCGTACAGCGACAGCACGCGGTCGCCGTTGCGGAACAGGCTCTCGGTCGACGCGGTTTTCGACTCGGTGATGATGCCCGGCGCTTCGAGGCCGCGGGTGTCGGCCACGATGCTGCCACGGCCGATGCGCTGCTCGCCGCGATCGACATAGCCGCGGCCGGTGCTGCGCAGCTGCGGCTTGTAGGTGCTGCCGCCGCGGATCTGCGCGACCACGCGCCCGCCGACCGGCTTGCCCCGGGCATCGACGCGGATCTTCAGGTTGCTCTTGCCGGCCGGCGCCTGACGCAGCGCGATCACCGGCTTCGCCGGCATGCGCTTGCCGGTCGCGGCACGACCGGCCACGCTGGCCCCGGCCGCCGGCTTTGCGGCGCGGGCGGACGTGCGGACCGTGGACGCAGATGCGGACTTTGCGGTGCTGCGGGCCGTGCTGACCGTATGCTTGCCGTTGCCGGCGCTGCGCGCCAGCACCGGCAGCGCGATCAGGCTGCTGACCAGCAGGCCGGCGGTGCGCAGGAAGCCGCGCCGCTGCGGGCAGGGCTCGGCCGCATCCAGCAGCGGTTGATCGATTTCGATCAGCGGCAGCGACACGCTCTTGGAAGTGGTCATCCGTCGGAACCTCGAATCGACAAACTTTATGAGATTATTAAAACAAATTTACACACAGACGCAAACTTAAATTCTCAAAACGACACTCGTATCAGGTTTGCAACAATACCGCTGCTTTTTTACAAAATCGTAATCCATCAAATACTTGATTGAGATCATGTTCATGAGTAAGGCCAAAACCCCTGTCACTGCCGCCATCCGCTTGTTGCGACAGCACAAAGTCGGGTTTTCGGATCATTTATACGAATATGAAGAGCGCGGCGGCACAGCCCACAGCGCCCATGCGCTGGGGTTGCCCGAGCACGCCGTCGTGAAGACGCTGATCATGGAAGACGACCGGCATGAACCCCTGATCGTGCTGATGCACGGCGACCTGCAGGTGTCGACAAAGGAACTCGCGCGCCAGATCGGCGCCCGCTCGATCGCCCCCTGCGCACCCGAGGTCGCCAACCGCCACAGCGGCTATCTGGTCGGCGGCACCTCGCCCTTCGGCACGCGCCACGCGATGCCGGTCTACGTCGAGGCGACGATCCTCGAACTGCCGCGCATCTGGATCAACGGCGGCAAGCGTGGCTACCTGATCGGCATCGAGCCGTCGGTCTTGAGCACGGTGCTGAAACCGCTGCCGGTGCGGGTCGGCATCCCCGGCTGAGGCGCGCATCGGTTCCGCATCAGTCCGCATCAGTCCGCATCAGTAGTGCGGCGGCGGCGTTTCCTCGGCCGCGGTCGCGATGTTCGACGGTGCCATCGCCTGCAGCTGCCGGCGCAGATCGCCGACCAGCCGGCGCAGCGCGTCGAGCTCGCGCCCCTGGCGGTAGACGAGGTCGCTGAGTTCATTGAGCGCGGCGTCCTGATGCGCGTAGCGAATCTCCAGATCGATCAGGCGCTGTTCGTCCACGGCGGCGGGCTCCGGGTACGGGTCGGGGGGCGCGAATTCTAGCCGCCGCGCGGCCGGACGCTAGAATGCCGGCCCGCGCCTGCCCGGTACCCGCGCCGATGTCTGCCGATCTTCCGTTTTTCGCGACCGCCCCGCGCGGCGTCGAACCGCTGCTCGCCGCCGAACTCGCCGCGCTCGGCGCCGCGCCGGTGCGCGAGGGCCGCGGCGGCGTCAGCTTCGGCGGCCCGCTCGAAACCGCTTACCGCGTCTGCCTGTGGTCGCGCACCGCGAGCCGCGTGCTGCGGCTGCTCGCGCGCGTGCCGGCCGCCGATGCCGATGCGCTGTACGCCGGCGTGCTCGACCTGCCGTGGGAGGATCACCTCGACCCCGACGGCACGCTCGCGGTCGATTTCGTCGCCGCCGGCCGGAGCGCCATCCGCCACACGCAGTTCGGCGCGCAACGCGTCAAGGATGCCGTCTGCGACCGGCTGCGCGAGCGCTGCGGCCGGCGGCCCTCGGTCGATCGCGCCGCGCCGGACCTGCGCATCAACGTGCATGCCAGCGGCGAGACGGCCGATGTCGCGCTCGATCTCTCCGGCGAATCCCTGCACCGGCGCGGCTACCGCGAGGACGGTGCGCTGGCGCCGCTGAAGGAGAACCTCGCCGCCGCGCTGCTGCTGAAGGCCGGCTGGCCGGCGATCGTCGAAGCCGGCGGCGCGCTGCTCGACCCGATGTGCGGCTCCGGCACCTTCGTCATCGAGGCCGCGCTGATCGCCGCCGACCGCGCCCCCGGCCTGCTGCGCCCGGACTGGGGCTTCTTCGGCTGGCGCGGCCACGACGCCGGCCTCTGGCGCCAGCTCGTGCTCGAAGCCCGCGAACGCGCCGCCGCCGGCCTCGCGAAACCGCTGCCGGCGCTGGTCGGCAGCGATCACGAGGCCCGCGCGATCCGCGCCGCGCTGACCAACGCCGGTCAGGCCGAAATCGCGAACCTCGTGCACTTCGAGCGCCGCGAACTCGCCGGCGCCGTGCCGCCGAAGGGCGTGCCCGGCCTCGTCATCGTCAATCCGCCCTACGGCGAGCGCCTCGGCGAACTCGAAGCCCTCGCCGACACCTACGCCGCGCTCGGCGACCTGCTGAAGGCGCGCTTCGGCGGCTGGCAGGCGGCGGTGTTCACCGGCAACCCCGATCTCGGCAAGCGCATGGGCCTGCGCGCCGGCAAGGTGCATGCGTTCTACAACGGCCCGATCGAATGCAAGCTGCTGCGCTTCGAGGTCACGCCCGAGCAGCACGTCGATCGCGAGGCCGCCGACCGCCGCCGCGCCGGGCAGGCGATCGAACGCGCGCTCGCCGCCGGCGCCGATGCGCTGGTCAACCGCGTGCAGAAGAACCTGAAGACGCTCGGCAAGTGGGCGCGGCGCGAGGGCATCGACTGCTGGCGCGTCTACGACGCCGACATCCCCGAATACGCGCTGGCGATCGACCTCTACGGCGAGCATGCGCACGTGCAGGAATACGAGGCACCGAAGTCGATCGACCCCGACAAGGCGCAGGCCCGCCTCGAACAGGCGCTGACCGTGCTGCCGCAGGCGCTCGGCCTGCCGCGCGAGCGCATCGCGCTGAAGGTGCGCCGCCGCCAGCGCGGCCTGGAGCAGTACGAGAAACAGGCCGAGCGCCGCGAATACCTCGAAGTGCGCGAAGGCGAGGCGCGGCTGTGGGTGAACCTGCACGACTACCTCGACACCGGCCTGTTCCTCGACCACCGGCTGACGCGCGCGCGGGTCGCGGCGCTGGCCCGCGGCCGCGACTTCCTGAACCTGTTCGCCTACACCGGCACCGCCACCGTGCAGGCCGCGCTCGCCGGCGCGCGCTCGACCACCAGCGTCGATCTGTCGGCGACCTATCTCGACTGGGCGCAGGCCAATCTGGAGCTGAACGGCCTGACCGGCCCCGAACACCGCTTCGAGCGCGCCGACTGCCTCGCCTGGCTCGAACGCGCGCGCGGACGCTGGGGCGTGATCTTCCTCGATCCGCCGACCTTCTCGAACTCCAAGCGCATGGACGGCACGCTCGACGTACAGCGCGACCACGTGCCGCTGATCCGCGCCGCCGCGGCGCTGCTCGAGGACGACGGCGTGCTGGTGTTCTCGAACAACCACCGGCGCTTCCGCCTCGACACCGACGCCCTCGCCGCCCTCGGCCTCGCGGCCGAGGACATCAGCGCGCAGACCATCCCGAAGGACTTCGAACGCAACCCGCGCATCCACCGCTGCTGGCTGATCCGGCCGGCAAGAGGCTGATCGCCGGCCTGAACCTTCCGGCCCCGCTGCCCCGCCTATCCTCTGATCGCTGATCCGGACTGCCGCCGGATCCCTGCCCCCTGATTCCGGAGCCAGCATGCTGACACGCATCGAAATTGACGGATTCAAGAGCTTCGAGAACTTCTCGATCGATCTGGCTCCGTTCGTTGCGATTCTCGGCACCAATGCCGCTGGCAAGAGCAATCTGTTCGATGCCATCCAGTTACTTTCGAATCTGGCTACGCAGCATGTCAGCAGCGCTGTAAAGCAGGCCCGCGGAGAACCTCTGGAACTGTTCAGGCTCACCAGCCGCGGGCACTCAACACAGATTCGCTTTGCTGTCGAAGCCTTAATCGATCCAAAGGTTACCGACCCCTGGGGCAGTCAGGTGAATCTGAGCCACACCCGCATTCGCTATGAAGTCGTTCTTGAAAGACGGGTGATACGCCCTGGCGTGGAGCGCGTCATGGTCGCCAGCGAAGCCGCCACCCCCATCCTGCGCAACGAGGATGATTGGGTCAGAGGACTCAAGCCTTCCAGCAGCTTCAGAACGAATTTCCTGAAATACAAACGCACCCGACCATTCCTGACCACAGACACTGAACCACAGGGACCGACGTTCAACGTGCATCAGGACGGCAAAGCCGGTCGCAATCGACCGGCCAGCGCCGCCGAAGCCACAGTGCTTTACAGCATTACCAATACAGAATTCCCGCACCTGTTCGCACTCCGCGAAGAAATGCGGAACTGGAGACTTCTGCAACTCGATCCCGTTCTCCTGCGTCGCCCGGCACCGTTGATGGCGCCCGACCTGCTCACGTCGGATGGAGCCAATCTGGCTGCCGTACTGACCAGACTGAAAGTGGAAACCGCCACGGATGCCCGCCCCCAAGGCGTAATCGCCGACATTGAAACCGATCTCGGCGCACTGATTCCCGGCATCCAGACGCTGGATGCCAAATTTGATGAAACAACCCGTGAATATCGAATCGAACTGACCATGAAGGATGGTCTTCCATATTCTTCACGAGTGGTGTCCGACGGCACACTCAGGATTCTTGCCCTGCTGACCCTGCTCAATGACCCGCAGCATCGCGGTCTGGTGTGCTTCGAAGAACCCGAAAACGGCGTACATCCTGCCCGACTGAAAAAACTGATTGGCAATCTGCTCGATGTCGTCACTCACCCCGGACACGATGACCTCGATCCCGACAGCCCGCTCTGCCAGTTACTTTTGAACAGTCATTCACCAGTCGTGCTTTCAGCCCTGCTGGACCGTGACCTGAACTCGGCACATGACCCCGTACTTTTTGCAGATGTCACCAGCATCATTGATCCTGCCGAGCATGAAACCCGAAGACATACCCGCCTGCGCCCGGTCATGACAGGATCGCATCAGGAAAACCTGCTGAAAGAAACAACCGGCCCGAACCTCAATTACGTTTCCCACCATGAGATCCAGCAATTGCTGGACACTGTCAACACCGGAGCCTGAGTGATGCGCTACCTGGGCTTGGCGCTGTATTCGGAAGGCCCGACAGACGACCGGTTTTTAGGACCCTTGCTGCATCGCCTTTGCCAACAACTCTGCCATGAGCACGCCACTCAACTCATCGACATCAGCAATGTTCTGTCATTGATCGATGCCGGACCCGATCGAGAAAAACCTCGTGAGGAGCGAATAGAACATGCCGCCCTATCGGCTCGTGGCGCCTGGAACATATTGTTCGTGCATGGCGATGGTGCTGCTGATCCAGTGCGCGCCATTCAGAACTGCGTTGCACCCGGCCTGCTGAAGGTTCATGAAAACCCGTTGTTTCAAGGCAGGGCAGGTGTGGCTGTCGTACCGGTCCGGGAAACCGAAGCCTGGGTGCTGGCGGACGGCGATGCCCTGCGAGCGGTATTCGGAACCCGCCTGACGGATGCAGAACTAGGCATTCCTTCAAACCCGCCAAGAGTCGAAAAGCTTCCGGACCCGAAATCAGTTCTGGAAAACGCATTCAAGGCCACCAACCCGAGCAAACGCCGTGCACGCGCGGGTGCGGCAGCTTTGCTGGATGCCCTGGGCGACAGGGTCGCCATTGAAAAACTGCGTCTGGTTCCCTCCTTTCAAAAGCTGGACCTCGAATTGCTGCACGCCCTGCGACAGATTCAGGTTTGCCCATGACCCTGCCCGGAATCGACGCCGCATTCCTCCCTGCGGCAGAAAGCTCCGGTGACGCGGCAGTGACGCAGGGTGCGCATGAATGCGCATCCCGCGAGGCTGTTTGATCTCCGTCAGCCCGTCCGCACCGGCCGCGATGCGCCGGTCGATCCAGACTCGCGCCGGTCACCAGGGACGCACCGGTGCTTCTCCAGCGCGTCCTTGCAGCTCTCGTCCTGACGGCTGTAGCGGATGAACACCTTCGCCGGCATCACGTGCCCTCCCCGCGCGGGCATCACGCGCCCACGACCGTTCAGCCGCCGCCCGCCAGCACTGCCACCGGCCAGCGCGCGAAC
>JAFEGB010000268.1 GCA_018240295.1 Pseudomonadota bacterium | reverse complement strand
GGCAGGACCCTCCGGGTCCTGCCGTGGCGCCTTGTCGTAGCTGCGTGGACCATCGGCACACCATTCCCAGACGTTGCCGTGCATCTCGTACAGTCCCCAGTCGTTCGCCGGCAGTGATTTCACCGTCACCGTGTGTTTGCGGTATTTGCCTTTTTTGCCGCTGAACCGCCCCGGGTTTCGTGGAGGCTCCCCCCTTTGAGAGGATGGAGCTGCGGTTTTTAGGATGACTTGTACAGATACCAATGCCCCGCGAGGGGAGGGGCTGAAAAGACCGGGTATTCAACTGCGACCGGTATCAAAGCCACCTTGAAGATCGCCATCAGGAATACCCGCATGAGCACGGAACCGGATGTCTCCGCAGGCTTTTCCCCGGCACCGGCGGCCCCCGCCGCCGATGCCTGCGTGATGCTCGTGCACGGCCTGTACATGAACCCGCTGTGGATGCGCCCGCTGGCGCGGCGGCTGCGCGCGGCCGGCTGGCGCACGGCGGATTTCGGCTACCGCAGCCTGCGGGAACCGCCGGCCGAGGCCGGCCTGCGGCTGGCGCAGGCGATCCGGGGCTGCGGTGCCGCGACCGTGCACTGCGTCGGTCACAGCCTCGGCGGCCTGGTGATCCGCCACGCCTGCGCCACGCACGGCGCCAGCCTGCCGCCCGGGCGCTGCGTGACCCTCGCCACGCCGCACGCCGGCAGCCGCGTGGCCCGGGCGCTGCAGGCGCGCGGCGCGACCTGGATGCTCGGCCGCAGCCGCGAGGCCGGCGTCTGCGGCGACGTGCCGGACTGGCCGCCGGCGCGCGAACTCGGCGTCATCCTCGGCACGCACAATATCGGCCTCGGTCGCTGGATCGCCGAACTGCCGCTGCCGGCCGACGGCGTGGTCGCCGCCGACGAGAACGCCTGCGCCGCCGCCTGCGCCGTGCTGGCGCTGCCGTACTCGCATACCGAGCTGATCTTCCGGGCCGAGGCGGCCCGCCAGGTCGTGGCCTTCCTGCGCGACGGGCGCTTTGCGCCGGTGGCGGGCTGACGGCGCTGGCGGCCGGGCGTGCCGGCCGCCGGGGTGCTGCGTGGCGGGCGGGAATGGTACTGCGCGCCGGGAGCCCCCGCCGTCAGCGCACCTCCTCCAGCCGGTAGCGCCCCAGCCCCATGCTGATCCGGCCTGCTCGCCGATGAGGACCGGCTGCAGAAGGAACTCGACCGGCTGATCCGCGGGCTGGCGGATTGAACCTGGCGCATTGAAATCGGCTGCGGGCCTGATCCCGGCGCGGGCAGCCGGGCGGCTCGTGGCGGCCGGCGCAGCTTGCGCAGCCGGCGCCGGCGTCGGCAGCACGCTCGCGAAGGCGCTGGAACGCCGGCTCGTCGAGCGGCCCGCCGGGGCGGCGTTTCCTGCAGCGGCGGGCGCGAGCGGAGGAGGGAACGGCAGGCCGTTGCCGCCGGATTCCCGGAGTGCCCGGGACTCATCCCCTGAAAATTCAGCTCCCCTGAAAATTGAGCTTCACCCCTGCAGGTCGCATCTACCTTTGCTGCGGGGGGAAAACCCGTCGGCTGTTTTCGTGCGTGGCACGCAGGCCGGTGGGTCGGGGCAGGACGCGCGGGGGCGGGCAGTGCTGCCCGGCCCGGACGGTATCCGCAATCTCGTCGCTCGGGGGGCGATCATGTCGGACAAGAAGAAAGCCGCAAAGAAGACCGCAGCCGCAACCGCTCTGGACGGGGCGGGCGGGAAGCTGGACAAGAAGACCTACGAGCGCGAACTGCGCCGGCTGCACGTCGAACTGGTGAAGCTGCAGCGCTGGGTCGTGCATGCGGGACTCAAGGTCGTCATCGTCTTCGAGGGGCGTGACACGGCCGGCAAGGGCGGCACGATCAAGGCGATCACCGAGCGCGTGAGTCCGCGCGTGTTTCGCGTCGTCGCGCTGCCGGCCCCGAATGATCGCGAGAAATCGCAGATGTACATCCAGCGCTATCTGCCGCACCTGCCGGCGGCCGGCGAAGTCGTGATCTTCGATCGCAGCTGGTACAACCGCGCCGGCGTCGAGCGGGTCATGGGCTTCTGCGAGGAACGGGAGGTCCGGCGCTTTCTCGATGCCGTGCCGGCCGTGGAAAAGGCGATGACCGAATCGGGCATCCTCTTGATCAAGTACTGGCTGGAGGTCAGTTCCGACGAACAGACCCGCCGCCTGCAGGCGCGCATCGATGACGGCCGCAAGACCTGGAAGCTGTCGCCGATGGATCTGAAGTCCTATTCGCGCTGGTTCGACTACTCGCAGGCCCGCGACGACATGTTCAAGTACACGCACAGCGACTGGGCACCGTGGATCGTCGCCGATTCGAATGACAAGAAGCGTGCGCGCCTGAACATCCTCAGCGACCTGCTGGAGCGGGTGCCGTATCAGGATCTGCCGCAGGAAGCCGTGGTGCTGCCCGAGCGCCAGCCGGCCGGCAAGTACCGCGAGCCCAAGCACAAGGTCAGCCGGGTCCTGGAGCGCTTCTGAAGTCCGGGCCGTTCCGGGCGGCACGCTGAGGACCATTCGAGCGCGATGCCGTGCCCGGGCACTGGTCCGGGTCACGAAGCGGAGGCCGGGGGATGCACACGCGGCCGGTCATCCTGCGCATGAATAGGCGCAACGGCATCACGCAGAGGCGATCCGCGGCTGTGCGCGCGCGGACTTTGCCGCCGTCGCCGGCCTTGCGTACCCTGCCGCGCCCGTCCCCGACCCCTGCTGCCGTCGCCGCCGATGATCGACGAATCCGCCGTGCTCACCTGCGCCGAACTCGGCTTCGAGCGGCTCGAAGCCCTGTTCGCGCCGTATGGTCTGGGCATCGGGCGCGTGCCGGATGGCGCGCCGATTCCGGGGAGC
>JAFEGB010000267.1 GCA_018240295.1 Pseudomonadota bacterium | reverse complement strand
GGCACGCGCCGAGCTGGCGACGGCGGGCGGCACGACCCCGGCTGTCTCCGCCGGCGCATCCGGAGCCGCTGCCCCGGCAGGGCCGGCTGCCGCCGGCCGCGACGGGCAGGACAGCGGCGCGGCCGGGCCTTCGCCGTCGCTGATCGAGCGCGCGCTCGCGGCCTATGCCGACGCCGCCCGCGCGCTCGCCGGCATCGGTGCCGGCTTCCATCTCGTCGCCTGAGCCGCCCGCAATCCCGTACGCTCGCGCCCCGCGCAAGGTCCGCGGGAGGGCGGCATGCTGAATGCAATCTGGATCGGCTTCCTGCTGGTCGCGCTGGCGAGCGGTTTCTGGGAGGCGACGTTCGGCGGCCGGCCCGCCGTGCTCGGCGAGATGACCCGGGCCAGCTTCGAGATGGCGAAGACCGGTTTCGAGATCAGCCTCGGGCTGACCGGCGTCATGACGCTGTGGCTCGGGCTGCTGCGCATCGGCGAGCACGCCGGGCTGGTCTCGGCGCTGACGCGGCTGCTGGCGCCGCTGTTTGCGCGGCTGATGCCCGAGGTGCCGCGCGGGCACCCGGCGCAGGGCGCGGTGACGATGAACATGGCGGCCAACGTGCTCGGCCTCGACAACGCCGCCACCCCGCTCGGCCTGCAGGCGATGCGCGAGCTGCAGTCGCTGAATCCGCAGCCGCAGCGCGCGAGCGATGCGCAGATCCTGTTCCTCGTCATCAACGCCTCCAGCGTCACGCTGTTTCCGCTGGCGGTGTTCACGTACCGCGCCCAGCTCGGGGCCGCCGATCCGACCGACGTGTTCCTGCCGATCCTGATCGCGACCGGCTGTTCGACGCTGGCCGGGCTGATCGCCTGCGCCTGCTGGCAGCGTCTGGCGCTGTGGCAGCCGGTGGTGCTCGCGTATCTCGGCGGCATCGGCCTGCTGCTCGCCGCGCTCGTGGCCTGGGTCGCCGGCGAGCCGGCCGGCATGGCGGAGCGCTCGGCGCTGCTCGCCAACGGCGCGCTGCTCGCGCTGATCGGCGCCTTCGTCGCCGCGGCCGCCTGGCGGCGGCTCGATGCGTTCTCGGTGTTCATCGAGGGCGCGCAGGAGGGCTTCACGACCGCCGTGAAGATCATCCCGTACCTGGTCGCGATGCTGGTGGCGATCGGCCTGCTGCGCGCGAGCGGCGTGCTCGGCCTCGTGCTCGATGCCCTGCGCGCGCTGGTCGGCGGCTTCGGCTTCGATGCGCGCTGGGTCGATGCGGTGCCGGTGATGCTGCTCAAGCCCCTGTCCGGCAGCGGCGCGCGCGGCATGATGATCGAGACCATGCAGGCGCACGGCGTCGACAGCTTCGCCGGGCGGCTCGCCTGCATCGTGCAGGGCTCGACCGAGACGACCTTCTATGTGCTCGCGGTCTACTTCGGCTCGGTCGGCGTGCGCATCACGCGCCACGCGCTCGCCTGCGCGCTGATCGCCGATGCCGCCGGATTCTTCGCTGCGGTGACCGTGGCCTACGCGTTTTTCGGCTGAGGTGCTTGACTTGTCGGCGGCGGACCCTGGAGTCCGCCGCCCACTGAAGGAGTGGCCACCATGACCGAAACCGAACGCAACGGCTGGTACACCCTGAACCCGCACTGCGACCTGCAGATCGAGCACGGCGTGCCGGTGCGCATCGCCTGCGAGCCGGGCAACGTCACGGCGAACCGGCCGGCCCTGGCCGAGGACGTGCAGCGCTACACCGGGCTGCACGTCGAACTCGGCCCCTGGCAGGCCGGCGAGCGCGGCACGACGCGCGAGGCGGCGCTGCAGGTCGCCGCCGAGGACTTCGACGACGTGCTCGCGCGCTACGCGCATGCCTCGGCCGCGACCTACTGGGATCGCTACCAGCAGCCGGTGCACGCCCGCACGCTCGATGACTTCGAGACCGAGGCCTACGCACTCGATTTCGTCACCGCGATGCACCACTGCGGTCTCGACTGGCGCGATGTCGACAAGCACGCCCACAGCGCCGGCTGGCAGCGGGCGCTGTACAGCGAGGCGCAACGCCTCGCCGCGTACGCGGAACTGCCCGCGCAACCGTGATCTTGTGTAAAAAAACCTGACTGTGATCGCGGTGGCGGCTACGGTCGCCGCCGGGATCCCGCTTTCCGGCAGCGGCGAATCCACGGCTCAAGTGACGGTTCCGTAAATCCTTTCTGCTGCCGGCCGGTTGCGCTTCCGCAGCCGGTCCCGCCCTGCGCGTGCCGGGAGCACTCGCGGCCGCTCGCCCTTCACAGTCGCGCCGGGCTGCCGATGATGGCTCTGATCGTCCGCCCTGCTGCGGCCGGTGATCTGCCTGCCCATAACGAAAGTCTCCGGAGGGATCCGGGAGGAAGGAGAACGCCATGCCCCCGAAGTACAAGACCCATCGCCGTATTCATGGCCTTGCTGCCGTCATCGCCGGCCTGCTGCTGTGCTCCACGGCCGGCGCCGAAGGCAGCCCTGAGGCTGCCGCCCGCAAGTTCGTCGAAGGCACGCTGCGCGCGTGGATGGCCGATGCGGTCGTCGTCGAGACGCTGAAGGCGCAGAACGCCGGACACGCGGCGCTGACGCAGGCCGACATCGACCGGCTCGACAAGGCCTGGCGTGCCGAGACCAAAGCCGCCGACAAGCCGATGATCAACGGCCTGCTCGGCAACCCGCTGTCGAAGTACCTCGCCGGCCGCGCCCGGGCCAGCAAGGGGCTGGTCACCGAGCTGTTCGTGATGGATGAGCGTGGCCTCAACGCCGGCCAGAGCGACCTGACCTCGGATTACTGGCAGGGCGACGAGGCCAAGTGGCAGAAGACCTACGCGCTAGGCCCGGGCGCGGTGTTCATCGACAAGGTCGATCTCGATGAGTCCACGCAGCGCTTCCAGGTGCAGGTCAGCGCCACCGTCGTCGATCCGGCGAGCGGGGCAGCCATCGGTGCCGTGACCGTCGGCCTCGATGCCGAAGCCCTGGAAATGCAGTGAGTCCGCGGAGATCGATCCGGTCATGAACGCCTGCATTCCCCCCGCCATCCCCGGTGCGGCTGCGGCCGTGCTGCCCGCCAGCGCCGTCCTGTCCGCGCCTCTTGCGCCGCGGCGCTGGCATGCGCGTCCCGGCACGCGGCTGATCGCGCTGGTCGCCGTCGTCGTCAGCCTCGGCTGCGCGCTGCTGCTCGGCCTTGATCAGCATCGCCTGCGCAACGAACTGCTCGATCAGGTCAGCGATGGCTACGTGCGCACCAGCGGGCTGCTGGCCGCGCAGGTTTCCGGCGGCGTGCGCTTCGGCCGCCCGCAGGCGATCGAGCAGGCCTATGCGAGCCTGAGCGGCGCCGCCGAGCCGGTGCTCGACGCGCTGGTGGTCTTCGATGCCAGCGGCAGGCCGCTCGCCGAATACCGCGCGCCGCGCGCCACCGGCGCCGCGCTTTCGGCCTGGCCGGCCCTGGAGTCCGGCAAGGCCCGGCCGGCGCAGCCTCTGGTCCGGCAGGTGGCCGATGGTCTGGAGGTCGCGCTCGCCGTGCAGTCCGGGGAGGCGACGGTCGGCCTGCTGGCGGTGCGCTGGAGCCTCGCCGAGGTCGACGCCGTGCTGCGCACGGCGCTCTGGCAGCAGCTCGGCGTGGCCATCGCCCTGCTGACGGTGCTCGTCGGCGGCCTGGTGCTGGCGATCCGCCGGCTGATGGTCGCGCCGCTGGCGCGCATCAACACGGCGGTGGAACAGCTCGCCGCCGGCCGGCTGGATACGCAGGTGCCGGAGACCGCCCGCCACGACGAACTCGGCGACATGGCGCGCGCCGTCGGCGTGCTGCGCGAGAACGCGCTGGCACGCGTGCGCCTAGAAGCCGAACAGCGCGAGCTGATGCTCGAACAGCAGCGCCTGCGCGAGGCCGAGCAGCGCGCCGAGAGCGCGCGCCAGGAGGCCCGGATCGCCGCCCAGGCTGCCGAGCGCGACGCCGAGGCCCGCCGCCAGCACGAGACCGAAGCCCGCGAGCGCGCCGCCGCTGCCGAGCGTCAGGCGGCGATGCACGCGCTGGCCGAACGCTTCGAAAGCAGCGTGCAGCGCGTCGTCGACACGGTGTCGAAAACCGCGCAGCAGGTGCACGCGACCGCCGCCGAACTGGTCAGCAACGCCGCCGCCACCGGCCGCGATGCCGGCAGCGTCGCGCAGGCTTCGCAGGAAACCGCCGCGCAGGTGCAGACCATGTCGAGCGCCTGCGAGGAACTCGCGACCTCGGTGCGCGAGATCGGCGGTCGCGCCCGGCGCTCGGCCGAGATCGCCCGCGCCGCGGTCGCGCAGGCCGAGCGCACCAACGTCACCGTGCAGGGCCTCAGCGCCGCGGCCGGCGAGATCGGCCAGGTGCTCGGCCTGATCGGCACGATCGCCGAGCAGACCAACCTGCTCGCGCTCAACGCCACCATCGAGGCCGCGCGCGCCGGCGAGGCCGGCAAGGGCTTCGCCGTGGTCGCCACCGAGGTCAAGGAACTCGCCAAGCAGACCGCGCAGGCCACGCAGCAGATCGACGAGCGCATCGCCGGCATCTGCCAGGTCACGTCCGAGGCGGTCGAGCAGATCGTCGCGATCAGCGGCGTCATCGGCCAGATCAGCACCGCGGTCGCCGACATCACCACGTCGGTCGACGAGCAGGAAATCGCCACGCGCGATATCGCCGGCAGCATCGCGCAGACCGCGGTGCTGAGCGGGCAGGTCTCGAAGGGCATCGCCGGCGTCAGCCGCGGGGCGAGTGAAGGCGGGGGCGCCGCGCAGCGCCTGCTCGATCACGCCGCCGGATGCGCGCAGCAGGCCGGCACGCTGCACGTCGAGGTCGAGCGCTTCCTCGGCGTCGTGCGCTCGGCCTGAGCGGCGGGTGCGGACGGTCGGAGCCGGTTCGTAACAGACGGTAAAAACAGGATTTACCGGCGCTTCGGCGACGGAGCGCGACAGGGGCTGTCGCGCTCCGGATGCCTAATGACGGCCGTCCAGATCCTGTTCCGGAGACTACCGTCATGACCCGCCGCCGTTCCCGCATGATCGAATCCGCCCGCACCATCCAGGTCCCCGCCACCACCACCCGTGCCCGTGCCCTCGAAAAGCGCTACCTGCGGCTCGCCGCGCGTATCGCGCTGCGGCTGTGGCACGAGGTGCCGAGGGTCCGGGCCTGCATCCAGGATCTGGACTTCGCCGGCGCCCTTTATGAACTGCTGCAGCCGCATCTGAACGGCGGCGAGCGTCAGTCGCTGGACCGGGCGCTGGCGTGCGGCAGGCGGGGGAGCGTCGCGGAGCCCGATGCGCTTTGCGATGAGGACTTCGAGCTGCTGTGCAGCGATGACGATGAGGAATGGCTGGAGGTGTTGCCGGCCATCGGCGTGCGTCTGGTGCTCGACAAGCTCCAGATCCGCAACTTCGACGCCTGGCTGGCGCGCAAGGTGCCGCAGCTGCTGGCGCGCCTCGACCGCTGCATTGCCGATGCGCACGACGATCGACCGGCCGAACCGGCGCTGCAGGCGATCGCCGGGGCGTTCGGGCTCGATGCCGGCGAATGCGCGCTGCTCGAATACCTGTGTGCGCTCGACGAGGTGCCGGCCCTGCGCCGCCTGCTCTCCGAGGTCCGCTGTCAGGCCCGCCATCAGGCCGGCCTGCTCGGCCGGATGCTGGCCCTGCCGGAAAAGGACATCCGCCGCCGGACCGCCGCCGGCAGCACGCTGGCCAGGCTGCAGCTGGCCAGCTTCGACCCCGAGGCCGGCACGCTGGCCGACTGTGCGCTCGGCAGCGAGTGCCTGTCCCGGCTGCGCATCGGCAACTGCCGCGACGAAGCCGACATCCTGCAGTTGCTGCTCGAACCGCTGCCGGACGCCGAATGGCGGCTGGAGGACTACCCGCACCTGCACGCCGACGGCGTGCTGATCGCCGAAACCCTGGCCCAGGCGGCCCTGGATGGCGAGAAGGGCGTCAACGCGCTGTTTTACGGTGCGCCCGGTACCGGCAAGACCAGCTTCGCGGCGAGCGTGGCCGCCCGCGTCAATCTGGAAGCCTTTGTCGTGCGCAGCAGTGCCGAGGACGGCACCGTGCTCGAACGCAACGGCCGGCTCGGGGCTTATGCAGTCGCGCAGGCCCTGCTCGCCCAGCGCAACGACTGCGTGCTGGTCTTCGACGAGGTCGAGGACGTGTTCGGCGGCAGCGACGAGGGCTGGCCGTTTCCGAACGGCGGACGCACGGTGCGCAACAAGGGCTATCTGAACCGCCTGCTGGAAACCAGTCCGGTACCGACGATCTGGATCACCAACGCCGCCAATGCCATCGATCCGGCCTGCAAGCGGCG
>JAFEGB010000266.1 GCA_018240295.1 Pseudomonadota bacterium | reverse complement strand
TAAGGAGTCTTGGTATGTCATTGATCAGCGAAGAGTACGTCGCAGCGTACGCTCGAGCAACGGGAACCGATCACAATCATGCACGAGAAAAACTGCGTCGAATAAAGGAGCCGCTTCGCAGTCGTATAGTTCGCGCTGCCATGACGCAGGCATCGCTTGGGTCGCAAGAACTCCATGACCCTATCGAGGACGAACCGCTGCTGCGACAAGTTCTGGAACAGGCGGAGCAGGAGGCAAAGATGAGCCTTGCTGACCAAGGTATTGAAATGCATATGGGCTATTGCCACCTTTTCTGGGAAAAGAAGGCAGAGATTCTGGCCAATCGGTACGGGATCACATGGTTCTCGCCTGCAGATATGAATCCGTATGTTCTGTATGATTGAGGTAATGACTCCAAATTTTAGTTTGTAGGGCAGATCAGGCGCGCAGTGTGTGGCGTATCAAAGCGCATCATGCTTGCTGCGCGCTGTTGTTCGCCTTTCGCGGCATGCAAATAAGCTGACGCCTGAAAATGTATACCGAGACACACAGACTGGCGTGCCGAACAGAACACACTTCACATGCTTGCGATTACCAATGCTTCCATTGCCGTCATTCCCGTTTCAGGGGGAATGACGGTTTTAGGTGTTTCACACGATCAATACGCTGATGCTCACACTCTCCCGAAGTCCTCTCCCGCGCCGGGAAAAGGACTCGAAGATTGGCAGGATCAACCCTTTACGCCGCCGCCACCGCCCCGATGAACTGCGCCAGTTCCGGTGTATGCGGGTTCGCCATCAGCGTCTTCGGGTCGCCTTCCTCCCAGACGCGGCCCTGATGCATGAACACCAGATGGCTGCCGACATCGCGTGCAAAGCGCATCTCGTGCGTGACCAGGATCAGCGTCATGCCGTCGGCGGCCAGGCGTTCGAGCACCTTCAGCACCTCGCCGACCAGTTCCGGGTCGAGGGCCGAGGTGATCTCGTCGCAGAGCAGCACCGAGGGCTGCATCGCCAGCGAGCGGGCGATCGCGACGCGCTGCTGCTGGCCGCCGGAGAGCTGCTCGGGGTAGGCGTCGAACTTGTCCGACAGGCCGACGCGGCCGAGCATCTCGCGGGCGATGGCTTCGGCTTCCTTCGCCGGCAGCTTCTTCACGACCGTCGGCGCCAGCATGATGTTGCGCCCGACCGTCAGGTGCGGGAACAGGTTGAACTGCTGGAACACCATGCCGACGTGCTGGCGGAAGCGGCGCAGGTCGGTCTTCTTCGGGTCCAGCACTTCACCATCGACGGTGATGCGCCCGGCATCGAAGGTCTCCAGCCCGTTGATGCACCGGAGCAGCGTGCTCTTGCCCGAACCGCTGCGCCCGATCAGCGACACGACCGCGCCGCGCTCGACGTTCAGCGTCACGCCCTTCAGCACGTGGTTCTGGCCGTACCATTTTTCGATGTGATCAAGTTCTACGAGCGGCATGGAGCTTCGCCTCCAGGGAGTGGGCGTACAGCGACAGCGGGTAGCACAGCGCGAAGTACATCAGCGCCACGAGCGAGAACACGGTGAAGGGCTGGAAGGTGGCGTTGTTCAGCATCGTGCCGGCCTTGGTCAGCTCGATGAAGCCGATGATCGATGCGAGCGCCGTGCCCTTGATCACCTGCACCGAGAAGCCGACGGTCGGCGGAATCGCGATGCGCAGCGCCTGCGGCAGGATCACGTAGCGCATCGCCTCCAGCCACGACAGGCCGAGACTGGCCGAAGCCTCGCCCTGGCCCTTCGGGATCGCCTCGACGCAGCCGCGCCAGATCTCGGCGAGAAAGGCGCTGGTCCAGAGCGTCAGCGCCAGCGACGCGGCGACCCACGGCGACACCTCGATGCCGGCGAGCGACAGGCCGAAGAAGGCGAGAAAGAGCTGCATCAGCAGCGGCGTGCCCTGGAAGAGCTCGATGTAGCCGCGCGCCAGCAGCCGCAGCAGCGGGTATTTCGATACCCGCGCCAGCGTCAGCAGCAGGCCGGTGACGGCGCCGCCGGCAAAGGCGATCAGCGACAGCAGCACGGTCCAGCGGGCCGCGAGCAGCAGGTTGCGGGCGATGTCCCACAGCGTGAATTCCGGCATGGCGGGCCTCCGTCAGCGACGCGCGAACAGTTGCCGGCCGATCAGGCCGAACACCTGACGCAGGCCGAGCGCGAGCGCGAGGTACAGCAGCGTGGTCACCGCGTACACCTCGAAGCTGCGGAAATTGCGCGACTGGATGAAGTTGGCCGCGAAGGTCAGTTCCTCGGCCGAGATCTGCGACACCACCGACGAGCCGAGCATCACGATCACGCACTGGCTCGACAGCGCCGGCCAGATCTTCCCGAGCGCCGGGCGGATGATGACGTAGCGGAAGATCTGCACGCCGCTCATGCCGAGGCTCTGTCCGGCCTCCACCTGGCCCTTCGGGATCGCCTGCAGGCCGGCGCGGATGATCTCGGTCGAGTACGCCCCGAGATTCACGACCATCGCGATCACCGCCGCTTCACCGGCCGTCAGGCGCACGCCGAGGTTCGGCAGCCCGAAGAAGATGAAGAACAGCTGCACGATGAACGGCGTGTTGCGCACGATCTCGACGTAGGCGCCGACGAGCGTGCGCAGCAGCCGGTTGCCGTAGCGCCGGGCCGCGGCGCCGGCGGTGCCGAGCGCGAGGCCGAGCACCGTCGAGACCGCCGTCAGCTGCACGGTCAGCCAGACCCCGCGCACGAACTGGTCGGTGTAGGGCAGCAGCTCCTGGAACTGGAACTGGTAGCTCATCGCGGCGTCCGCCTCAGGCACCGAGATCCGGCAGCGGCATCTTCAGCCACTTCTTCGAGATCGCATCGAGCGAGCCGTCCTTCTTCGCGGCCTCGATCAGCTCGTTGACCTTCGCCTGCAGCGCCGGCTCGTTCTTGTTCAGGCCGATGAAGCACGGCGAGTTCTTGAGCTTGAACTGCTCGACCGGCAGGCGCGGCGGGTTCTTCGCGGCGATCGCGGCGATGACGACGTTGCCGGTCGCGATCAGCCCGACCTGACCGGACAGGTAGGCCGAGATCGTCGTGTTGTTGTCCTCGAAGCGCTTCAGGTCGGCCGTCGGCGGCGCGATCTTGCTCAGTTCCAGGTCCTCGACCGAGCCGCGGGTGACGCCGACCGTCTTGCCGGCGAGGGCGTCGGCCGAGGTGATCTTCGCGTCCTGCGGGCCGAACACGGCGAGGAAGAACGGCGCGTAGGCGATCGAGAAGTCGATGGTCTTCTCGCGCTCCGGGTTCTTGCCGAGGCTGGAGATGACCAGATCGACCTTCTTCGTCTGCAGGTACGGGATGCGGTTGGCGCTGGTGACCGGCACCAGCTCGACCTTGACGCCGAGGCCCTTCGCCAGCAGCCGCGCCACGTCGATGTCGTAGCCCTGCGGCTGCAGGTCGAGGCCAACCGAGCCGAAGGGCGGGAAGTCCTGCGGCACGGCGACCTTCAGCACGCCGGCGCCCTGGATGTCGGTGAGGGCATCGGCATGCGCGGTGGCGGCGGTCAGCGACAGGCAGACGGCGGCGAGCAGGGTTTTCAGCAGCTTCATCGGACGGACTCCGGCAGGTGGACGGGAAGGGGCGAAACGGGTTCGGCATCTGCATATCGCAACCGCCGTGCCAGCATGAGCGCATCACCGGCAAAGCCGCATGGCGCCTCAACTGTTCATACCAGTCTGAACAGTTGGGTGGTGCTGCAGAGTCAAAAAACCGAAATTTCTGCACCAGATGTGTGCCCGAAAACCGTGCAATGGTGCAAGCGGAAAATCGCCATGAATTCAGGATTTGCACGGTTTCCACGTCGGCAGTACGCTCGGTCCGGCTCAGGAATCCGGTATCGGAACGATCACACAGGTATGAACAGTCATCGCGGCATTTCCCAGCAGGCTGCCGAAGCGATCCGCACGCTGATCCTCGAAGGCGGCTACGCCGAAGGTGCGCTGCTGCCTTCACAGCGCGACCTGGCCGAGCGCCTCGGCGTCAGCCGCACCTCGCTGCGCGAGGCGCTCTCGGGGCTGGCCTCGCGCGGCGAGGTGCGCGTGCAGGCCGGCAAGGGCGTGTTCGTCGGCAAGGGACAGGATGCGCGCGGCGCGGTGCCGGCGGCCGCCGTGGACTGGGCCTTCGGGGCGCAGGCGAGCCCCGGGGAAATCTTCCAGATGCGCTACGGGCTGGAGGGCTACGCCGCCGGGCTCGCCGTCGCGCGCACGACGCCGGCCGTGCTCGATGCGCTGGCGGCGAACGTCGAGGCGCTGCGCGTCGAACTGCGCGCCGGCGACTTCGAGGCCGCCAACCGCCTCGACTTCGACTTCCACCGCCGGCTGATCGAGCTGAGCGGCAACCGTGTGCTGCTCGACCTGCTCGGTCGTTCAGCCGAGCCGTTCATCGAAAGCCAGAAGCTGCCGTTCGTGCGTCGCGAGCGGGTCATGGAAACCCATGCCGAGCATGTGCGCATCCTGCGCGCGCTGGAGCGCCAGTCGGCGAGCGCGGCAACGCGCACGATGCAGGAACACATCCGCCGCGCCGCCGCACGCATCGGCGTGCAGTTCGCGACGCCGGCGTGAGCGCCTGATCGCGGGGAGTCGCGGTATCGGTCGGAAAAACCGGATCGGCTGGCCGGGTTCAGGCGAAGGGATCGAACAGCCGGACCCCGGTTCTCGCTACGTCGCGGGTGTTGCGCGTGACCAGCGTCAGATCATGAACGAGGGCGGTGGCGGCAATCAGTCCGTCGGCAACCGGAACGGCATCCGGGATACCGAGTCGTCCCCAGCAATCCGTGATTTCGGACGTGACCGGCAGCAAGCGGGTCCCGAGCGCGGCTTGCAGCCGTGACAACCAGTCTTCGAGCTGGCGGGCGGCGACCGGATCGCGTCGACGCAGCAGTTCGATACCTCGCCGGATTTCGCCGGCAACGATGACACTGACGTACAGATCATCTGGAGAAGTGCTGGCAAACCAGGTGCTTACGGAAGGCTGGCAGCGGCTCTGCCTGCGTAATTCCGACAGCACGTTGGTATCGATCAGGAATCCCACGTGAGCTCTCCGCGGCCACGATCTGCCTGCCGGCTGAAATCCGAATCCTCACCCACGTCCGGCATCGACGACAGCACCGACTTCAGATCGCACGCGGCATCGTCGTCCTGAACCAGCAGGATGATTTCCACGCGCCGGCCACGGGCGGTTTCCGGCACCGGAATGACGGCGGGAGCGTGTTCAAAGGTCTGGCGGATGGTCTGCATGTTCGGGCACCTGTCGGGTGGAGGGCGGCCATGACGGGTCGGGATACGGGCAGTATGCACGCCTGCACGCCGGCGGCCCGGATCGCGCGAGGGTGAGGGAGGTCAGGACTTCGGCGCTGTTGGCTTCATGGCGTGGCGCGCGGATCGAGCTGCAGTTGCAGCCAGACCAGATCCAGCCAGCGCCCGAACTTGCAGCCGACCTGCGGCATGCGGCCGGTCTCGGTGAAGCCGAGCCGCCGGTGCAGCGCCAGCGAGGCGAGGTTGTCGGCGTCGATGGCGGCGACCATCACGTGCTTGCCGAGCGCCCGGGCGCGTCCGGTCAGCGCCGCGAGCAGGGCGTGCCCGGTGCCGCGGCCGCGGGCGTCGCGGTGCACGTAGACCGAATGCTCGACCGTGTGCCGGTAGCCGTCGAAGGCGCGCCAGTCGCCGAAGGATGCGTAACCGAGCACGGCGCCGTCGGCAGCGGTCGCGACCAGCACCGGATAGCCGGCCGCCGTGCGCGCCGCGAGCCAGGCGGCGCGGTTGGCGCGATCGACGGGCGTGTCGTTCCAGATCGCCGTCGTGTGCTGCACGGCGTCGTTGTAGATGGCGAGGATGCCGTCGAGGTCGGCCGTGCCGGCATCGCGAATCTGCTGCTGCATGTGCGGTTCTTCTCCCGAATGGGTCCGTGCGGCGGCACACCGGAAGGACGGCGCGCGCAATCCGCGTGACACTGTGCTGTAATCGCGGCCGGATCGAAGCGGGGGTGCTCCGGATTCGGAGCTGAGAAATACCCTTGGAACCTGAACCGGTTAGCACCGGCGGAGGGAGCTTCGGCGCCCGGTCGCCGTCCGCCCCCCGTTTCGTCCTCTGCACCTGCCGCCCGCCGATAGAAGAGGACGCACGCCCATGAGCGCCATTCCCGAGGATTTCCTGCGCGCGACCGCCGAGCTGTCGGCCGCCGTCACGCGCCCGTTCCCGAAGTCGCGCAAGGTCTACGTCGAGGGCTCGCGCCCCGATCTGCGCGTGCCGCTGCGCGAGATCGAGCAGCACCCGACGCAGGCCGGGTTCGGCGCCGAGGTCAATCCGCCGGTGCCGGTCTACGACTGCTCCGGCCCTTACACTGATCCGCAGGCGCGCATCGATCTGCTCGCCGGCCTGCCGTCGGTGCGCGGCGGCTGGATCGCCGAGCGCAAGGATACCGAACAGCTCGACGGCCCGAGTTCCGATTACGGCCGCGAGCGCGCCGCCGACGCGCGGCTCGCCGCCTTCCGCTTCGAGCACATCCGCGCCCCGCGCCGCGCGAAGGCCGGCGCCAACGTCACGCAGATGCATTACGCGCGCAAGGGCATCGTGACGCCGGAAATGGAATTCGTCGCACTGCGCGAAAGCCTGCGTCTGCAGGAGCTGCGCACTGATCCGCGTTACGGCAAGCTTCTGCGCCAGCACCGCGGCCATTCCTTCGGGGCCGCGATTCCGGAAATGATCACGCCGGAGTTCGTGCGCAGCGAGGTCGCGCGCGGCCGCGCCATCATTCCGGCCAACATCAATCATCCGGAACTGGAGCCGATGATCATCGGCCGCAACT
Source organism: Pseudomonadota bacterium (assembly GCA_018240295.1). Taxonomy (GTDB): domain Bacteria; phylum Pseudomonadota; class Gammaproteobacteria; order Competibacterales; family Competibacteraceae; genus Plasticicumulans. Next base: position 1,939 of record JAFEGB010000266.1, on the reverse strand, counting down.
TCCTCGTGAAGATCAACGGCAACCTCGGCAATTCGGCGGTCACGTCGAGCATCGCCGAGGAAGTCGAGAAGATGGTCTGGGGCATCCGCTGGGGTGCCGACACGATCATGGATCTGTCGACCGGCAGGAACATCCACGAAACCCGCGAATGGATCATCCGCAACGCGCCGGTGCCGATCGGCACGGTGCCGATCTATCAGGCGCTGGAAAAGGTCGACGGCAAGGCCGAGGAACTGACCTGGGACATCTTCCGCGACACGCTGATCGAGCAGGCGGAGCAGGGCGTCGATTACTTCACGATCCACGCCGGCGTGCGCCTGCGTTACGTGCCGCTGACCGCCGATCGCGTCACCGGCATCGTTTCGCGCGGCGGTTCGATCATGGCCAAGTGGTGTCTCGCGCATCATCAGGAGAATTTCCTCTACACGCACTTCGAGGAAATCTGCGAGATCATGAAGGCCTACGACGTGAGCTTCTCGCTCGGCGACGGCCTGCGTCCGGGTTCGCTCGCCGATGCCAATGACGCCGCGCAGTTCGGTGAGCTGGAAACGCTCGGCGAACTGACGCAGGTCGCCTGGCAGCACGACGTGCAGGTCATGATCGAAGGCCCCGGCCACGTGCCGATGCAGCTGATCAAAGAGAACATGGACAAGGAACTGGCGGATTGCTACGAGGCGCCGTTCTACACGCTCGGCCCGCTGACCACCGACATTGCGCCCGGTTACGACCACATCACCTCGGCGATCGGTGCCGCGCAGATCGGCTGGTACGGCTGTGCGATGCTCTGCTACGTGACGCCGAAGGAGCATCTCGGCCTGCCGAACAAGGAGGACGTGCGCGAAGGCATCATCGCCTACAAGATCGCCGCCCATGCCGCCGACCTCGCCAAAGGCCATCCCGGTGCGCAGGTCCGCGACAACGCCCTCAGCAAGGCGCGCTTCGAATTCCGCTGGGAAGACCAGTTCAATCTCGGCCTCGACCCGGAACGCGCTCGCGAATACCACGATGCGACGCTGCCGAAGGAATCGGCGAAGGTCGCGCACTTCTGCTCGATGTGCGGCCCGCACTTCTGCTCGATGAAGATCACGCAGGACGTGCGTGATTACGCGGCGAAGCAGGGCGTCGATGAACAGGCGGCACTGGCGAAGGGCATGGAAGAGAAGGCGGTCGAATTCGTGAAGACCGGGGCGAAGATCTATCACAAGGCGTGATGGCCTGATTCAAGCTGTCTGACAAGGAAAGCCGCCAGTGATGGCGGCTTTTTCTGTCAGGCCGGATCGTGAGGATTGACGTTCAGTTTCGATTCCGGTTTTTGCGTCTGAAAAAGGCCGGCAATGCGCATTACAGCGTCTTGCCGTAGGCTTGCAGGCGTTGTGACAGGGTTGGTATTTCGTTCTTGATCACGTCCCAGAGGATGTCGTCATTGATGCCGAAATAACCGTGGATCAAAAGATTCCTGAATGCCACCATTTCACGCCATGGCACATCCGGCATGTTTCCCCGGACTTCGGCAGGAATATTCCGCGCAGCCTCGCCGATCAGTTCGAGATTGCGCACGGTGGCATCGTAGGCCATCCGGTTTTCCAGAAAGTCGGTCTTACAGAGGCCGTCAGAAAAAAGCTGCACGCGCCGGCAGCATGCCAGCATGTCGTCGAGATAAAAACGCCAGTCACGGGACATCGATGCATTCCCGTTCGATCTGCGGCCGCCAGGGTTCGCGCACGCTGTCGGCAACGACAAGATCGACGGGGATCTGCAGTGCGTCTTCGAGCAGGAACTTCACGCCCATGTAGGCCCGGAAGGTCGGCGGGCCATCGAATTCGACGAGCAGGTCGAGATCGCTGCTGTCCCGGGCTTCGTTGCGGGCGGTCGAGCCGAACAGGGCCAGGCGGCGCACGCCGAAACGTTCGCGCAGCACCGCGCGCTGGTGGCTCAGCAG
>JAFEGB010000265.1 GCA_018240295.1 Pseudomonadota bacterium | reverse complement strand
CGGACAGATTGCGGGTGAAAAAGGCCAATGGGGACATGCAGGGCAACCTCTGGACGGGTGTCGGGCGCAGTCCTGCCGCTGCGGTCGGCGAAACGACGCCGGCCGGCGGGGACTACAGAAAGCGCGGGACTCTCCAGAACTAGCACAGCGACAGATTTACTGAGCGACTCCCGGACAAGCTGTACAAAAGGCAATGTTTCCCGCCGCCACCCGCCGCTCAGCCGAGCGTCGTGTCGAGCACCATCATCACCGCGAAGCCGGCCATCAGCCCGATCGTCGCCGGCGTCTGATGGCCGTTGCGGTGCGTCTCGGGAATGACTTCGTGCGAGACGACGAACAGCATCGCGCCGGCCGCGAGTCCGAGGCCGAGCGGATAGGTCGCCGCCAGTCCGCCGGAGAGGCCGACGCCGAGCAGCGCACCGACCGGCTCCAGCACGCCGCTGGCCGCGGCGACCGCGGCGGCCGCGAGCGGCGACAGGCCGGCACCGCGCAGCGCCATCGCCACGGCCAGGCCCTCCGGGATGTCCTGCAGCGCGATCGCCGTGGTCAGCGGCAGCCCGACCTGCAGGTCGCCCTGCGCGAAGCTCACGCCGATCGCCATGCCCTCGGGCAGGTTGTGCAGCGCGATCGCCAGCACGAACAGCCAGACGCGCCCGACCCGCTCGCAGCCGGCACCGCAGGGGCCGGTGCTGTCGTGCTCGTGCGGCGTGAACTCGTCGAGCCCGAGCATCAGCAGCACGCCGAGTCCCATGCCGGCGACGACGATCGCCGCGCCGAGTCCGGCCGAGCCGCTGACCTGCTCGCCGGCGTCGAGCCCCGGCAGGATCAGCGAGAACGAACTCGCGGCGAGCATCATGCCGGCGGCGAAGCCGAGCAGGATGTCGGCGAGGCGCTGCGCCAGCGTGCGCAGGAACAGCGCCGGCAGCGCCCCGGCGGCGGTGGCCGCGAAGCCGGCCGCACCGCCGAGCAGCGCGTAGTGCAGGTTCGGCGGCGCCTTGCCGAGCGCGAACAGCACGAGGCTCTGCACGGACAGGTACAGCACGCCGAGCCCCGCGGCCGCGAGCCCGGCCGTGACCAGCGGATGCGCGTGCGCATGCGCACGCCAGAGCGCCGGCCAGCCGGGGGCGGCGGCGCTCGGGGCGGAGGGATTCACGGCAACGGAATCGGCGGTCGCAGACATCGGCAACGGCTCCGGTGGCAGGTCGGGGCAGGGCTGCGCGGCAAGCGCATGCGCGCGCGCACTCCGAGCGTACCGCGCCGCTGCGCACGCCGGCCCAACTTGTGCGCCGCGCCGGGGTCGCATGCGCAACGCGCGGGCATGCGGATATCCCCCCGAAGGATTCCCGAAGCTCCCCGCGTCCCGGACGGCGTACGGGATCATCCCGGAATCAGGAGGCGTGACGAGCATGCTGGATCGACTGCCGATGGCGGTGCAGGCGGGCTTCTGGGGCAGTGTCGCCGGGGGCGCGCTGGTGCTCGGCGCGGCGATCGGCTACTGGGCGCGACTGCCGCAGCGCCTGATCGCGGCGGTGATGGCCTACGGCAGCGGCGTGCTGATCTCGGCGCTCGCCTTCGATCTGATGGACGAGGCCTGGCGCCGCGGCGGTTTCCTTGCGAGCGCCACCGGCTTCGTCGCCGGCGGCCTGCTGTTCACGCTCGCCAACCTCTGGCTGTCCCGCCATGGCGCAAAGCACCGCAAGCGCTCGGGGGCGCGCCAGCCGACCGAGCACGACCACGCCGGCAGCGGACTTGCGATCGCGCTCGGGGCGCTGATCGACGGCATTCCCGAATCGCTGGTGATCGGCACCAGCCTGCTCGATCACGGCGGCCACGTCGGCCTGATCGCGGTGGCGGCGATCTTCGTGTCGAACGTGCCCGAGGGCTTGTCGAGTGCCGCCGGCATGCGCACGGCCGGGCGCAGCCCGCGCTATGTGTTCGGGCTGTGGACCGCCATCAGCGTCGTGCTCGGCCTCGCGGCGCTGCTCGGCAACCTCGCCTTTGCGCATGCCGCGCCCGAGGTGCTGGCCGCGAGCACCGCGGTCGCCGCCGGCGCGATCCTGGCGATGCTCGCCGACACGATGATCCCCGAGGCCTTCGAGGTCGCGCACGACGGCACCGGCCTGATCACCGTGCTCGGTTTTCTGAGCGCGTTCGCGCTGAGCCGGGCCGGCGGCTGATATCGATCACACGCCAAATGCATGGTTTTTCTACCCCTCTCCCCAACCCCTCTCCCGCAAGGGGCGAGGGGCTGAAAAGCGAAGTGCGCCGGTGGGATCGGTATGCGTGCACCCCGGCAGGCACGGGCACACCGCCGTTCAGCCCTCTTCCTCGCCGGCCAGCTTCAGCAGCTCCGTGCCTTCCGTGACCGTCTCGCCCACGGTGCAGGCGATGCTGGCGACCGTGCCGGCGCGCGGGGCGCGCAGCGTGTGTTCCATCTTCATCGCTTCGAGGATCAGCAATACCTGCCCGGCCTCGACCGCCTCGCCCGGTGCGACCCGCACCGCGACCACCGTGCCCGGCATCGGGGCGCTCAGGCGTCCGGCCCCGGCCGCCTCGCCGGCCATGGCCTGCGCCAGCGGATCGTGCAGCGTCAGCGTCCAGGCGCCGTCGGTGCCGAGCACGTGCAGCTGTGCCCCGGTGCGCACCAGCGTCGCGCGCGTGCGCCGGCCGTCGATTTCGGCGTGCACGACATCCTCGTCATCGAGCCGGCCGGCGACCGTCGCCGTCGAGCCATCCGGCAGTTCCAGCCGCCAGTGCCCGGGCCGGTAGTGCGCGATCACGGCCTGGACCGGGCCATCGTCGCCGTCGCGATAACGCAGCACCTGATGGTTGTCCTCGTTGAGCCGCCAGCCGTCGCCGTGCTGCCACGGCGAATCCGGCTCGGCGCTGGCGGCGGCGCGGCGCGCGGCATCGCGCGCGGCCTTCAGCAGCCGCCCGAGCGTCGCCAGCGCCAGCACGCGCATCGGCGCCGTGGCCGGCGCCGGCAGCAGGGTCGCGCGCTGGTCGGCGATGAAGCCGGTATGCACGGCGCCGGCCGCGTATCCGGGGTGGGCCGCGAGCGCGGCGAGGAAGCGCAGGTTGTTCGCCACCCCGACGATGCGGCAGTCGGCGAGCGCCCGCCGCAGCCGCGCCAGCGCGCGCGGGCGGTCCTCGTCGTGGACGATCAGCTTCGCGAGCAGCGGGTCGTAGTGCGGCGTGACCGCATCGCCCTGGCGCACACCGGTGTCGATGCGCACGTGCGCATCGCCCGCCGGCCAGTGCAGGTGCACGAGCCGGCCGCTCGCCGGCAGGAAGTCGCGCGCCGGATCCTCGGCGTAGATGCGCGCCTCGATCGCGTGGCCGTGCAGCGGGATCTGCGCCTGCGCGAGTGGCAGCGGTTCGCCGGCGGCGACACGCAGCTGCCATTCGACCAGATCGAGGCCGGTGATCATTTCCGTGACCGGATGCTCGACCTGCAGGCGCGTGTTCATCTCCATGAAGAAGAACCGCCCGTCGCCGGCTTCCTCGTGCTCGGCGATGAACTCGACGGTGCCGGCACCGCGATAGCCGATCGCCAGCGCCGCCGTGCAGGCCGCCTCCCCCATCGCCTGCCGGCGCGCCGGATCGAGACCCGGGGCCGGGGCTTCCTCGATGACCTTCTGGTGCCGGCGCTGCAGCGAGCAGTCGCGCTCGAACAGCGACACGCAGCGGCCGTGGGCATCGGCGAAGATCTGGATCTCGATGTGGCGCGGGCGTTCGAGGTAGCGCTCGATCAGCAGCTGCTCATCGCCAAAGCTCGCCGCCGCCTCGCGCCGCGCCGACTCGATCTGCGCGCCGAGCTCGCCCGCGTGCGTGACGACCTTCATGCCCTTGCCGCCGCCGCCGGCGCTCGGCTTCAGCAGCAGCGGAAAGCCGGTGGCGATGGCTTCGGCCGTGAGCCGTTCGAGCGACTGATCCTCGCCGTGATAGCCCGGCACCACCGGCACGCCGGCCTGCGCCATGCGCACCTTGGCCGCGCTCTTCGAGCCCATCGCCCGGATCGCCGCCGGCGGCGGCCCGATGAACACGAGCCCGGCGGCCTCGACTGCCTCGGCGAACGCCGCGTTCTCGGACAGGAAGCCGTAGCCCGGATGCACGGCCTGCGCACCGCTCGCGAGCGCGGCCCCGACGATGCGCGCGGCGCACAGATAGCTGTCGGCCGCCTTCGCCGGCCCGATGCGCACGGCCTCGTCGGCAAGCCCGACGTGCAGCGCCTGCGCATCGGCATCCGAATACACGGCGACGCTGCGGATGCCGAGCCGCCGGCAGCTCGCGATCACCCGGCAGGCGATTTCGCCGCGGTTGGCGATGAGGATCTTGTCGAACATGATCATGTCCCGTACCGGTTCGGTGCGGACCACAGCATGGACGCGATGACGCTGTCCGGATTCGGGGGTTGCATGAGCATTCGCATCGAGGACCTGAACAAGCTCGATTTCACGGATGTGATCGATCCGGGCGCAGCACCGGTGCCGCCGACGCATCCGGGCGAGGTGCTGCTACATGACTTCATGGAGCCGCTCGG
>JAFEGB010000264.1 GCA_018240295.1 Pseudomonadota bacterium | reverse complement strand
TGCTGGATCGCTACCCGGGCCAGCTTTCCGGCGGTCAGCAGCGGCGCGTGGCGCTCGCGCGCGCCTTCGCCGTGCGCCCGCGCCTGCTGCTGCTCGATGAACCCTTCGTGTCGCTCGATGCGCCGGTCGCGCAGCGCCTGCGCGAGCTGCGGCTCGAACACTGGATGCGCGAGCGCCCGACCGTGCTGTTCGTGACCCACGATCTCGACGAGGCGCTGGCGCTTGGCGACCGCATCGTCTTCCTCGGCGGCCGGCCGGCCGGCATCGTGCTGGAACTCGTCCTGCCCGAGCCGCGACCGCGGGCGCCCGAAGCCGTGTGGCGGCTGCGCCGGCAACTGCTTTCGACGCATCCGGAGCTGCTGTCCGGTCGCGTCATACCCGATCCGGAGACCCCGCGCCCATGAGCCCTGCATCCTCCCGGCCGCCGCTCGCCGAGGGCACGCCGCTGCTCGCGGTCGAGCACGTCGTCAAGGCCTACGGGCCGCGCAAGGCGCTCGACGGCGTCAGCCTCGAAGTCGGCCGCGGCGAGTTCGTCGCGCTGCTCGGTCCGAACGGCGCCGGCAAGTCGACGCTGTTCCAGCTGCTGTCGGGGCTGTTCGTCGCCGATGGCGGCCGCATCGCCGTCTGCGGCCACAGCCTCGCCGCCGCCCCGGCGCCGGCGCTCGCGCGCATCGGCGTGGTGTTCCAGCAGCCGACGCTCGATCTCGATCTGTCGGTGCTCGCCAACCTGCGCTTCCACGCGCGGCTGCACGGCCTCGGCGGCGCACGGGCGCGCGAGCGCATCGACGCCGAGCTGGCCCGCCTCGGCCTGACCGAGCGCGCGCACGAGCCGGCGCGGGCGCTGTCCGGCGGCAACCGCCGCAAGGTGGAGCTGGCGCGCGCGCTGGTGCACGAGCCTGACGTGCTGCTGATGGACGAGGCCACGGTCGGCCTCGACCCGGCCTCGCGCCGGCAGCTGCTCGATGACGTGCTGGCGCTGAAGCACGCGCGCGGCGTCGGCGTGCTGTGGGCCTCGCATCTGGTCGACGAGGCCGAGCGCGCCGATCGCGTCGTCGTGCTGCACCGCGGGCATGTGCTGTTCACCGGCACGCCGGCGGCACTGGTGGCCGAACGCGGGGCCGCGAACCTCGCCGATGCCTTCCTGGCCATGACCGGCGGGGCCAGCGACTGAACGTCCGCGCTCCGGGCGGACTTTCCGGGAATTCTTCCCGAATCGCCGGCCTGCGGGTTTGCAGGGCGCGCCGGCGGCGGCAAGGTGCGCAGTCCCGCAGACGCATCCACCCCAGGAAAACCCGGATCAGACCTCCGGAGGAGACCCGCCGATGAACCGCATGCATCCGCTCGCCGTGGCGCTCGCCGCCGCGCTCCTGGCCGCGCCGGCCGTCGCGAAGGACACCGGCCTGGTGTTCATCAGCAGCGAGAAGGACAACGCCGTGACCGCGCTCGACGGCAAGACGCTCGAAGTCGTCAAGGTGATCCCGACCGGCAAGCGCCCGCGCGACCTGATGTTCAGCCCCGATCACACGAAGCTCTACGCCGCCTGCGGCGATGCGGACCGCGTCGACGTGATCGACGTGGCCACACTCGCCGTCACCGGGCGCATCCCGGTCGGCGAGGACCCGGAGATGTTCGACCTGAGCCCGGACGGCAGGACGCTGTACGTGTCGCGCGAGGAGGATTCCGTACTTGGCATCATCGATCTCGCGACCAGGAAGCAGACCGGCGAGGTCAAGGTCGGCGGCGAGCCCGAGGGCGTGCTGGTATCGGCCGACGGCAGGACCGTCTACGTGACCTCCGAGGTCGCGAGCCTGGTCTCGGCCGTCGATCCGGTGGCCGGCAAGGTCATGAAGACCGCCAAGGTCGGCAACCGCCCGCGCCGCTTCGCGATGACGCCGGACGGCACGCAGCTCTGGGTCACCAACGAACTCGGTGCCAGCGTCAGCATCATCGAGACCGCCGGCCACACGGTCGCCGCGACCCTGAAGTTCGAGCCGAAGGGCTTCCGCGCCGATGATGTCTCGCCGGTCGGCATCACGATGAGCGCCGATGGCAGGACGGCGTATGTCGCGCTCGGCAAGGCCAACCACGTCGCCGTCGTCGATGTCGCCAGCCGCGCGGTGCAGGACTACATCCTGGTCGGCAAGCGCGCCTGGGGCCTCACGCTCGATCGCAGCGGCCAGCGCCTGTTCGTCGCCAACGGCCTCAGCGACGATGTCTCGGTCGTCGACACCGCCACGCGCAAGGCCGTCAAGACCATCCGCGCCGGGCGCGTGCCGCACAGCATCGCGATCGACGACTGAACCCGGAGAACCCGCCCCATGCGCCGCCTGCGCCTCGCCGCCTGTCTTGCCGCCGTCCTCGTCGTCACGCCGGCCATCGCCGCCGAGCTGGCGATCGGCTTTCTCGGCCTCGCCGATGATCCGCGCTACGAGCGCACGCGCCTCGAACACCAGTTCCAGGGCCAGCCCGGCGGCTCGCCGCTCGCCGGGGCCGAGGTCGCGATCGAGGAATCGGAGTTCGCGGCCGAGGCGCAGGGGCTGAAGCTTCGGCTCGACAGCGCCGAGGCCGCGGGCGATGACGCCGCCAGCGTGCGCGGCGCGTTCGACGGCCTCGTCGCCGGCGGCGCGAAGTTCGTGCTCGTCGACCTGCCGCCGGCGGCGCTCGATGCGCTGGCGCAGGCGACGCGCACGGGCGGTGTGACGCTGATCAACGTCTCGGCCAGCGACGATGCGCTGCGCGCCGCGCGCTGCCAGCCGCAGCTGCTGCACACGATGCCGTCCGAGGCCATGCTCGCCGACGGCCTCGCGCAGTACCTGGTGTCGCGCAAGTGGCGCAAGGTGCTGGTGCTGGTCGGCCCGCGCCCCGAGGACCAGCTGCGGCTTGCGGCCTTCACGGCCGCCGCCAGGCGTTTCGGGCTGAAGATCGTCGACACGCGCAGCTTCCGGTTGTCGAACGACCCGCGCGAGCGCGATCTCGGCAACGTCGCGCTGCTGACCGCCGGCGAGGACTACGACGCGCTCTATATCGCCGATACCGACGGCGAGTTCGCGCGCGACGCCAACTACCGCGGCCAGCTGCCGCGCCCGACGGTCGGCTCGGCCGGACTGGCGCCCGAGGCCTGGCACTGGTCCTGGGAGCGCAACGGCGCGCCGCAGCTCAACAACCGCTTCCTGAAGCACGCGAAGCGCCCGATGCGCGGCGCCGACTGGGCGGCCTGGGTCGCGGTCAAGGCGCTGGTCGAGGCCGCCGGCCACGTGCCGGATGCCGATCCGGCGAAGCTGCTCGCCTATCTGCGCGGGCCGGAGCTGGTCGTCGACGGCTTCAAGGGCGCGCGGCTGTCGTTCCGCGCCTGGGACGGCCAGCTGCGCCAGCCGGTGTTCCTCGCCTTCGGCAACGGCGTGGCCGCGAGTGCCCCGGTCGACGGCTTCCTGCACCCGGTCAACGCCCTCGACACGCTCGGCCCGGACCAGCCGGACACGCAGTGCCGGCGCTGAGCCGCCACGCGCATCTCCTGCGGATGCGGCATCATCCGCAGCCCGGTTTTCCGGGCCGCAGGAGATCGTCGCCATGTCCGAAACCCTCGAAACCCTGCTGACGCCGATGACGCTGGTGCGCAGCACCGACCGCGCGACGCTGCAGCGTGCGCAGCCCTACGCCGAAGGCGATGCCATCACCTGGCTCACGGCCGAGCCGCAGCGGCTGGAAGCCCGCGTGCAGGGGTCGCGCCCGCATCCCTACGTGGTCGAATTCGCCGTGCGCAACGACGAGCTGAGCCGCCGCTGCAACTGCCCGATGGGTAACGAGGGCGGCTTCTGCAAGCACCTCGCCGCCGTGGCGCTCGCCTGGCTGGCCGGGCGCGCCGCCGCCGGACTCACCGAGGGCGAGCTGCCGGCCATCCGCCGCCACCTGCAGTCGCTGCCGGCAGCGGAGCTGGTCGAGCTGCTGATGCAGCACGCCGTCGAGGACCAGGCCCTGCGCGCGCGCCTGCTGCGGGCGGCGCAGAACTTCGACAGTCGCGATGGCGATCCCGAACGCTGGCGGCAGGCCTTGCAGCGGACGGCCGATGCTTTCTGCGGGCTGGACTACGACGACTACTACCAGCGCAACTCCGGTTACGGCACGGAAGTCAGCAATGAACTCTGCGAGCTGGCGGATGCGCTGAAACAGCGCTTCGATGCCGGCGGCCGGGTGCCGATGGCGCTGGTCGAGGAGGCGATTGAGGTGCTGCACCGCTGCTGTCGCCATGCCAGCGAATGGGTGAGCAGCGAACTGTGTGATCGCCTCGATACGCTGGTCGAGCTGCACCAGCTCGTGTTGCGGCGCGACCCGTCCGACCCGGCAGCACTGGCGGCGCATCTGGTCGAACTCGAAATCGAATACGACGATTCCTGGGGCGACTGGGAAATCTGGCGCAGGACGGCCCGGCATTACGCCGATGTGCTCGGTCCGGCCGGGCTGGCCGAGCACCGGCGCATTGCCCGGGAGCGCATGGAGACGGCCCGTGCCGGGCAGGAAACCGCAGACGAGCACACCTACGAGGTCGCGCGCGACATCCTGATCGACCACGCGCAGCTCGCCGGCGATCTCGATGCCGAAATCGGACTGCTCGCCGAGCGCCTGAGCGGCACCACGACACATCTGCACATCGCGGAAAAGCTGCAGGCCGCCGGGCGC
>JAFEGB010000263.1 GCA_018240295.1 Pseudomonadota bacterium | reverse complement strand
GCAGAAGCAGGGCAGTGATCTGGCGCCGTTCCTGACCGGCGGCAAGATCGGCGGCTACATCGCCTTTCGCGACGGCATGCTGAGTCGCGTGCAGGGCGATGTCGGCCTGTTCGCTGCCGGCATCGCCGATGCCGTCAACCGCCAGCAGACCAAAGGCCTCGACCTGCAGGGCAGGCTTGGCGAGGCGTTCTTCACGACCGCGCCGGCGCGCGTGTTCGGCAACGCCAACAACGACGGCGATGCGCAGCTGAATGTCACGGTCGCCTCGGTGCCGGACCTGCAGCGCTCCGATTACGAACTGCGCTATGCCAACGGCAACTATTCGCTGCTGCGCCTCAGCGACAGCAAGGTGATCGCAACCGGCAGCGGTCCGGGCCTCTCCGGCGACGGTCTCGACATCGACATCACCTCCGGCACGCCGGCCAACGGCGACCGCTTCCTGATCCAGCCGGCCCGGCTCGCCGCTTCCCAGATCGGGGTCGCGCTGATCGGCACCGACCAGATCGCCGCCGCCGTGCCGATCGCGACCGCCGCGGCGCGCGCCAACATCGGCACCGGCAGCATCAGCGCCGGCACCGTGAACACCTTGCCGACGACCGCGAGCGATGTGCTGAAACCGGTCGAGATCCGCTTCACCAGCGAGACCACGTACGACCTCGTCGATGTCAGCGATCCGAACAATCCGGTGACGCTGCAGAGCGCCAGCGCGTACAGCGCGAGTGCCGGCGCCACGATCGGCGTCAACGGCTGGGAGGTGCGCGTCTCCGGCCAGCCGCAGAACGGCGACGTGTTCGCGGTCGGCCCGAACACGGCCGGCTCCGGCGACAACCGCAACATGCTGGCGCTGGCCGGGCTGGCCACGAAGCGCGTGATGACCGGCAGCACGGCCGACCTCAAGGGCTTCTACGCCGGCGTCATCGGCGACATCGGCACGCAGTCGCAGCGCATCAGCACCGCGGTGACGGCGCAGACGGCGCTGCTGAATCAGGCGAAGCAGGCGCGTGAATCGGCTTCCGGCGTCAACCTCGACGAGGAAGCCGCCGACCTGATGCGCTTCCAGCAGGCCTACGCGGCTTCGGCGCAGGTCATGAAGACCGCCGACGAACTGTTCCAGACCCTGCTCGGCATCGCCCGCGGCTGATGCGCGGCCCGGGTGGCCGGCAGCGCGCGGCGGATGCCGGAGGCGACGGGCGGGATATTCCGGTTACTTATTTCAATCAGGAATTTAAGTATCAAAAAATAATGCTTCAAGAATATATGGGACGCTGTTACCGTCGCGCGCCTGATCGCCGGACAAGCCGTCCGGCGCTCGCTTTCGACAGGTGATCGCCCCCATGTACCAGTACGATTCCCACGACCAGCGGCTCGTTGACGAGCGTGTCGCGCAGTTTCGCGGGCAGGTCCGGCGCTATCTCGCCGGCCAGCTCAGCGACGACGAGTTCCGGCCGCTGCGTCTGATGAACGGCCTGTACCTGCAGACGCACGCCTACATGCTGCGCATCGCGGTGCCGTACGGTCTGCTGTCGTCGAAGCAGATGCGCATGCTCGCGCACATCGCCCGCACCTGGGATCGCGGCTACGGTCACTTCACGACCCGCCAGAACATCCAGTTCAACTGGCCGAAGCTCGAAGACGTGCCGGAGATCCTCGCCGCGCTCGCCTCGGTGCAGATGCACGCGATCCAGACCAGCGGCAAGTGCATCCGCAACGTCACCACCGACCACCTCGCCGGTGTCGCCGAGGACGAACTCGAAGACCCGCGGCTCTGGTGCGAGATCATCCGCCAGTGGTCGACGCTGCACCCGGAATTCTCCTACCTGCCGCGCAAGTTCAAGATCGCGGTCAGCGCCACGGCCGCCGATCGCGCCGCGACCCAGGTCCATGACATCGGCCTGTACCTGACGAGGAACGACGCCGGCGAAACCGGCTTCCAGGTGCTGGTCGGCGGCGGCCTCGGGCGCACGCCGATCATCGGCCAGGTGATCCGCGAGTTCGTCGCGCCGCGCGATCTGCTGAGCTACCTCGAAGCCATCCTGCGCGTCTACAACCTCGAAGGCCGGCGCGACAACCTGACCAAGGCGCGCATCAAGATCCTCGTGAAGGCGCTCGGCATCGACGAGTTCCGCAGGCGCGTCGACGCCGAATGGGCCGAGATCCGCGAATCCGGGCTGGTGCTCGACGAGGCCGAGATCGAGCGCGTGCGCGCGTTCTTCACGCCGCCGGCGTATGAGGCCAGTGCTGCGGAAGATGCGTCCTGGACCGGGCTGCGCGATGCCGATCCGGCCTTCGCGCGCTGGCTGAAGCGCAACACCGCCGGCCACAAGGTCGCCGGCTACCGCAACGTGTTCGTCGCGCTGAAGCCCTTCGGTCAGGCGCCCGGCGACATCACGGCCGAGCAGATGGACGCGGTTGCCGATCTCGCCGACCGCTACAGCTTCGGCCAGCTGCGCTCGACGCACACGCAGAACCTGATCCTTGCCGACGTGCGCAACGCCGACCTGCACGCGCTGTGGCAGGCCCTCGATGCGCTCGGGCTGGCGACGCCGAACATCGGCACGATCGCCGACATCATCTGCTGCCCGGGGCTCGATTTCTGCAGCCTCGCCAACGCCGGTTCGATCGGTGTGGCCAAGAGCATCCAGAGCCGCTTCGAGGACCTCGATTACCTCTACGACCTCGGCGACCTGCGCCTGAACATCTCCGGCTGCATGAACTCCTGCGCGCACCAGCACGTCGGCGCCATCGGCGTGCTCGGCGTCGACAAGGGCGGGGAGGAGTGGTACCAGATCACGATCGGCGGCAGCTCCGGGCGCGATGCCTCGCTCGGCGACGTGATCGGCCCGTCGGTCGCGAAGGACGCGGTCGCCGATACGGTCGAAAAACTCGTCGCCGTCTACGTCGAGCAGCGCGAGCCGGAAGAACCCTTCCTCGCCACCGTGCGCCGCATCGGCGTCAAACCCTTCAAGGAGCGCGTCTACGGCGCGAAGTCCGCTTCTGCCCGCAAGCCGGAGACCGTCAATGGCTGACATCCTCAAGAACCGCGCGCGCGTCACCGACCCGTTCGTGAGCGTCGCCGACGACGCCCCGCTGCCGGCCGCCGGCACGCCGGTGCTGGTGACGCTGGCCCGCTGGCAGGCCGAGCGCGATGCGCTGATCGCCCGTGGCGATGCCATCGGCGTGCAGGTGCCGGGCACGACGGCGGCGGCGGAGCTTGCCGCCGACCTCGGGCACTGGGCGCTGGTTGCGATCGAGTTCCCGGTGTTCAAGGACGGCCGCGGCTACACGCTGGCGCGGCTGCTGCGCGAGCGTTTCGCCTATCCGGGCGAGCTGCGTGCGGTCGGCGACGTGCTGCGCGACCAGCTGTTCTTCCTGTCGCGCGCCGGCTTCGACGCCTTCGCGCTGCGCGCCGATCAGGACTTCGACGAAGCCCTGACCGCCTTCGACGACTTCACGGTCCGCTACCAGCCGGCCGCCGACGAACCGCTGCCGCTGTACCGGCGCCGCGGCTGAAACACCGCAGCGGTGCAGACAAAAAAGCCCGGTGTGAACCGGGCTTTTTTCATGGCCGTCCGACAACGGGGTCTGGCCAGAACGGTGTTTTCAGCTCGCAGGAGTCGCACATCGTGCAGCCTGGAGGCGAGGGACGCCTGACCACATGGAGGGAGTGGGCCGCATGGCTTGGATTGCTCAAGTGTGTACCATACACACGGTGAACAGCGCGGACTGATCAAACGACTGGAGCGGGATGGGTGGGAACTCGTCCATGTGCGCGGTTCGCATCATGTGTTCCGGCATCCCTTGAAGCCCGGTCACCTCAGCGTGCCGCATCCGCGCAAGGATCTGGGCAAGGGGCTTGTGCACCAGATACTGAAGCTGGCGGGCCTGAATTGACGGAGGCATCCATGAAATATCCGATTGCGATCGAGCCCGGCGACGAGGCACATGCCTGGGGCGTCGTGGTGCCGGATCTGCCGGGCTGCTTTTCAGCAGCCGACAGTGGCGTCGACGCGGCCATCGACAATGCCAGGGAAGCCATCGTTGCGTGGATCGAGGCGGTGATGGACGCTGGCGGGGTCGTGCCGGCGCCCTCCGGCATCGAAGCGCACCGCGCCAGGCCGGAGTTCGACGGGTGGATCTGGGCGGTGGTGGAGATCGATCCGGCGCTGCTCGATGACAAGGTCGAGCGCGTGAACATCACGCTGCCGCGGCGGGTTCTGGCCCGACTGGACGCACGGGCGCACGCCGCGGGCGAAACCCGCTCGGGCTACATCGCCCGGCTGGCGCTGCTGCAATGAGCTCACGGCATGAAGCCGTGCAGCGACGTAACGGGCGCATGAAAAAGCCCGGCGCCGGCCGGGCTCGGGACAGCAGCAGATAGCCGCGGCCGTGCGCATCAGTCGGTCAGCACCCCGAACATCGGCTGCCCGGTGAAGTAAAAGTACGCGATCACCGCCGAGCCGAGCGCGATCCGGTACCACGCGAAGGCGTTGAAGCTGTGCTTCGACACGAAGGCGAGGAACAGCTTCACGACGATGAAGCCGGAGACGAAGGCGGCGACGAAGCCGACGCCGAAGGTCGGGATGTCGGTGCTCGAAAGCACGTCGCGCGCCTTGTACAGCGAGTACAGCGTCGCGGCGATCATGGTCGGGATCGACAGGAAGAACGAGAACTCGGCCGCCGCCGGCCGCGACAGCCCGCAGAGCAGCGCGCCCATGATCGTCGCGCCCGAGCGCGAGGTGCCGGGGATCAGCGCGAAGCACTGGGCGATGCCGATCATCAGCGCCGTGCGGCCGCTGATCTGGTCGGTCGAGCTGATCGTCGCCGGGCGCTTGCGCGCCTCGATCAGCAGGATGATGAAGCCGCCGACGATCAGCGCCGTGGCGACCGTGACCGGGTTGAACAGGTGCGCCTTGATCACCTTGCTGAACGCCAGCCCGAGCACGGCGGCCGGCAGGAAGGCGACGAGCAGGTTGGCGATCAGGCGCCGGGATGCCGATTCGCTGCCGAGCGTCGAGAGCACGTGGCCGATCTTCGCGCGGTAGTACCAGATCACCGCGAGGATCGCGCCGAGCTGGATGAAGATCTCGAAGGTCTTGGCACGTTCGCCGGTGAAGTCCAGCAGGTCGGCGACGATGATCTGATGGCCGGTGCTCGACACCGGCAGGAATTCGGTCGCGCCTTCGACCAGGCCCAGGATCAGGGCTTTCAGCAGTTCCGGCATGTCCAAGGCAGTTCCTCGTTCGTGGCAGTCGGGTGGGACACGGCGCGCATTCTACGGGGATGCGCCGCCTCGCCGGACTTGTCGCGCCGTGAATCCTGCCGGCGGCGCGGCGGCGCGGCGGCGCGGCGGCGGCGAGCAGGGCGTGATCGGCATCCGGCTTGCATCCATCCTGTGCACACCCCGTTGCTTTGTCACTTCTGTCGGGTTCGCGACAAGGGAGGATTTCATGCCGCTGTTCGATTTTCGCTGCCCGGCCTGTGAGGTCACCTTCGAACTGCTGGTGCGTTCGAGCACCGTGCCGGCCTG
>JAFEGB010000262.1 GCA_018240295.1 Pseudomonadota bacterium | reverse complement strand
GGGCGGGCCGTCCGGGGCCGCCGCTGCCGCTGCCGCCGGCCGGCCGGGCGGCGGCAGCGCGTGGTGCAGCACCGCCTCGATCAGCTTCGAAGGCTCGATCGGCTTGGACAGATGCGCGTTCATGCCGGCCGCGAGGCAGCGCTCGATCTCGTCGGCAAAGGCATGCGCGGTCAGCGCCACGACCGGCAGCCCGCACCAGCGCGCATCGGCGCGCAGCCGCCGCGTCGCCTCGATGCCGTCCATGCCCTGCATCTGCACGTCCATCAGGATCAGCTGCGGCCCCTCCCCGCTCGCACGCTGCGCGAGCCAGTCGAGCAGCTCGCCACCCTGGTCGTGGACCGAGACATCGGCCCCGGCCCGCTCCAGATACTGCGTGACCACGAGCTGGTTGACCGGGTTGTCCTCGACCACCGCCACCCGGTAGCCGGCGAGCGGCAGCTGCGGCGAGACGGCGCTCAGCGTGGCCTGGTCGAACAGCAGCGCCAGCGGCGGATGCGCGAGCACGCGCGCGACCTGCCGGCGCAGCGACGGCGCCGGTTCGGAGGGCTCGCCGCGGGCGACCACCAGCAGCGTGCGCGCCGCCAGCTCCGGGTGCGCGGCCAGCCAGTCGATGACGGCCGCACGCCGGCCATCGGTATCGAGGTGCGGCCAGGCCAGCACCGGCATCAGCGCCGGCCCGGCGCGCCGGGCGGCGGCCGAAAGCTGCGCAAGCGCCAGGGCGGTGACCGGCACGCGCAGGCGGTCCAGCACCGGCAGCGGATCGCCGAGATCGGCGAAGGTGTCCTGCGCGACCATCAGCACCAGCCCCGGCGGCAGCGGCGGCTGCGCGGCATCGGCCCCGGGCGGGACCGGCACCGGCGCGACCGGCCATGTGAAGCGGAACTCGCTGCCGCCACCGGCGCGCCGCTGCGCGCCGAGCACGCCGCCGGCCGCCGCGACCAGCCGCCGGCTGATCGACAGCCCGAGGCCGGTGCCGCCGTAGCGGCGCGTGGTCGACGGATCGGCCTGCGTGAACGGCTCGAACAGCTGTTCGACGGCCGTCTCGTCGATGCCGATGCCGCTGTCGCTGACGACGCATTCGAGCGCATCGCCATCCGCAGCCAGCGCCAGCGAGATGCCGACGTGGCCGTGCTCGGTGAACTTGATGGCGTTGCCGAGCAGGTTGACCAGCACCTGGCGCAGCCGCGTCGGGTCCCCGTGCACGCGCGCCGGCAGGCCGGCAGCCGGCGTCAGTTCGAAGCGCAGGCCGCGCGCATGCGCGGCGCCGGCCAGCAGCTCGGCGACCTCGTCGAGCACGCGCAGCGGTTCGAAATCGATCGATTCGAGCAGCAGCTTGCCGGCTTCGAGCTTCGAGAAGTCGAGCACGTCGTTCAGCAGCGTCAGCAGCGCGGCGCCGGCGACGTGGATGCGGCGCAGGTAATCGGTGCGCAGTTCCATGTCGTCGGAGCCGAGCGCGAGATCGGACAGGCCGATGATCGCGTTCATCGGCGTGCGGATCTCGTGGCTCATGTTGGCGAGGAACTCGGACTTGACCGCAGCCGCGGCGCTGGCGCGCGCGCTCGCCTCGCGCAGCGCCGCGAGCGTCGCGTGCAGCTCGCTGACATCGGCGACGGTGCCGACGACGACGTGGCTGCCGTCGCCGGTGCGCTCGCGCAGGCCGTTGACCAGCAGGTGGCGCTCGGGGTGCACGGTCGACAGCTCCAGCTCGAAGGGCACGCCGTGGTCGCAGGCGAGCGTCATCGCCCGGCGCAGGCGGTCGCGGGCCTCGATCGAGACGCTGGCGAGCAGCTCATCGAGCGACTTCGGACCCTGACCGATGCCGAACAGCCGCGCGTAGCGCGCATCGCCATCGACGATGTCCGGCACGCAGTTCCAGTTCCAGATGCCCAGGCGCGCGGCATCGAGCGCGAGCGCGAGCCGCGTGCCGAGCGCGGCGAGCCGGCTTTCGTCACGCTTGCGCCGGTGGATGTCGACGAACTGCACGATGCAGTGCAGCGGCGCGCCGGCGGCGTCGCGCACCAGCGCCGCGGTCAGCAGCAGCCAGATGCGGGTGCCATCGGGCAGCAGGCCGCGCAGCTCGCAGTTCGCGTCGCTGTGCTCGCCGGCGAGCAGCGCATCGAACACCGGGCGCATCGTCGCGTGATCGGCCGGATCGAGCACGTCGAAGAAGCGCAGCGTGGTCAGCTGCTCGGCCGGGCGGCCGAACAGCCGGCAGAGCGCCGGGTTGACGCTCAGGAAGCCGCCGTCGGGCTGCAGGATGGCCATGCCGTGCGGCGCGCTCTCCAGCGTGCGCCGCAGCGCTTCCTCGCTGTCGCGCAGCGCCTCGGTGGCGCTGCGCAGCCGCGTGATGTCGGTGCCGGCGATCAGCATCCAGCCCGGCGTCAGCAGGCTGCCGACGTTGATGCGGCGCACGCGGAACAGCCAGGTGCGCGCATCGATGTCGACCTCGAACTCGGTGCGCAGCCCGGTGCGCTGCGCGCTCTCGACCGCCTCCAGCGCCGTGCCGGTGCGGCTGAAGTTGCCGGCATGCACGATCAGCTGGCCGAGGTTCGGTTCCTCGATGCCGAAGGCGATGCCGGCGGCCGGGCTGAAGCGGCGCAGGCAGAGGCCCTCGTCGAGCACGAGGATCGCGAGTTCGCTGGCATCGAGGATCGCCGCCAGCTCCTCGTTGACGGAGGCGATCTCGCGGTTGCGGGCGTCGAGTTCGGAGTTGGCGACCTCCAGCTCCTCGTTGCTGGCCTGCAGTTCCTCGCCGCTCGCCTCCAGCTCCTCGTTGGCGGTGCTGAGTTCCTCGACCGCCGACTGCAGCTCGGCGTTGACCTCGCCGAGGGCCTGCAGCAGGTTCTCGTAGTCGTCATCGCTGCTGCCCGTGCCCTCGGGGGCCTGCCGCGGACCGGCCGCGGGCTGGAACACCAGCAGGCGCAGGTCGACGCCGGTTGCGCTCGGCGGCAGCGGGCGCAGCTGCAGGTGCACGGCCCGCAGCGCCCCCGGCCCGCCGCTGCCGTCGATCACCGAGGTCTGGCGGCCGTGTACGCCCTCCTCGCTGAGGTCGAGCTCGCGCAGCAGCCGGTGCAGCGCGCTGCGCCAGGGCTCGCGCAGCGCACGCGGCACGGTCAGCGGCCGCGGCGAGCGCAGGTCGAGATAGCGCGCCGCACCGCCGAGGATCTGCAGGCAGCGACCGCCGGCGTCGAGCACCAGCGCATCGGGCGCGAGCGCATCGAGCAGCACGGCGTTCAGTTCGCGCAGGCCGGGGTTGATGCCCGTGTCGAGGCCGAGGAAGGCCGGCGGCTGCGGCAGCCGGCCGCTGCCGGAGCGCCGCCGCCACAGGCTGGCGGCCGGATCGAGCACCTCGAAGCGCTGCGAGTCGGGTTCGCAGCGCGGCCCCTGCAGCGCCAGCAGTCCGCCCTCGCGCAGCGCGTAATGGAACACGCGCAGCTGCGCGGCGGCTCCGGTGAGGCTGCGGTTGTCGAGCTGCAGGCTCACGAGGTCGAGGCGCGGGAACGGCGGCGCGTTCAGCACGCCGTGCGGACTGAACACGATGCGCTCGCGCAGCCAGGGCTGCGGGCGCAGCAGCTCGCCGTCGCCGATGAAGCAGTGATCGATGTCGGCCGCCGTCAGCCCGGCGCAGGTTTCCAGCAGCTCGCGCGAATAGCGCGCCAGACGTGCCTGATTCAGCACCTCGGCATCGCTGTCGGTCGCGAACAGCCGGAAGCTCACCGGCCGGCCATCGGGGTGCTGCAGGCCGGCGAGCAGGATGCCGAGCTGGTAGGCCGACTCGCCGCGTCCGCAGGCCGGCACCCAGATGCGCAGCTCGGTCTCGCCGACCTGCATCGTCTGCGCGCGCGCGGCGAGGTGGCGCAGCAGCGCCGCGCGCTGCGCGGCCCCGATCGGCCACAGCCGCTGCAGCGCCGCCAGGCGCCGGGCGAGGTGCAGGCGCTCGGCGCCGTCATCGAGCAGGTGCAGGCGGTAGTCGACCAGCGTCCGGCAGCCGGCGGCCTCGGCCGCCCGGTGCAGCAGATCGACCGTGCGGGCGTTGGCCTCGATGCCGCGCAGGTCGGCGAGCGAACCGAGCAGCGACAGCAGCGACGCGGCCACCGCCGGGTCGGCATCCTCCGGCGTCGTGCCCTCGAAGCAGCTGATCGCCAGCGCGTAGACGCGCAGCGCCAGCGTGCCCGGCGTGCCCTGGCAGCTGGTGACGCCGGTGTCGCGGGTCGCGATCGGCATCTGCGGATACCCGGCGCTGGTCTCGCTCTCGACGAACACGCTGCCGCCGGCATCGGCGATGGCCCGCGCCCCGCGCGAGCCGTCCGAACCGGTGCCGGAGAGCACGATGCCGATCGTGCGCGCGCCGAAGTGGCGGGCGAGGGTCTCGAACAGCCCGTCGATGCTCGGCGTCGGCGTGGGGCTGCCGGCCTGCTCGGTCAGCCGGAAGCTGCCGTCCTCGCCGACCGCGATCCCCCGTCCCGGCGGCAGCACGTAGACGAAGCCGGGCTCCGGCTGCAGGCCGTCGACCAGATCGAGACAGGTCTGCGCCGTGCACTGGCCGAGGATCGCGGCGATCTGGCTGCGATGACGCGGCGAGAGATGCTGCGCGACGATGAAGCAGGCCATGCCGTCGCGCCGGTCGACCGGCAGCGCCCGGAAGAAGGCCTGCAGCGCCCCGAGCCCGCCGGCCGAGGCCCCGAGTGCGACGATCGGAAAGCGCCGGTGATCGTTCATCGGTCCCTCGCGCTGGTCATCCACGGCAGCCTCCCCGGGTGGCCTGCGGCAGGCCGGCTCCGGCAGCCCCGGACGGGGCCGGCGGTCCTGCACGATCCCGGCAAGCGCACCTCATCTATGGTTGCATCTGCTGCAGGATCAGCAGATCCCCCTCGGTGCGCATCGTCAGGCGCTGCAGCACGTTCATGCCGAGCAGCGGGCTGCGCGGATAGTCCCCGTCGAGCACGACGGCATCGACGCTGCTGACGCGCAGGTCGCCGATCTGCAGGCTTTCGATGACGATGCGGTGCCCGGTCTTCGTGCCCTGGGCGGTGGCGATGCCGACCGGCCGGCCGGCGCTGCGCCATGGCAGGCCGAGGCGGTCGGCGTCGGCCCCGCTGAGCGCCACCGCGGTGGCGCCGGTATCGACCAGCCATTCGACCGATCGGCCGTTGACCAGGCCGGGGCTGCGGTAGCCGCCGGTCCCGTCGCGCACCAGCCGCACCTCCAGCCCGGCCGGTGCCGTCCCGAAGCGACCGGCGGCCCCGAGTCCGAGCGACTGCTGACGGCCGTCGATCTCGACGAGCACGGCCCGCGAACTGGCCGACACCACCCGCACGCCCTCGGGCGACACGGCACCGGCGGCGAGCACGCGCCGGCTGCCGTCGATCTCCAGCAGGGCCTTGCCTTCGAACAGCGCCAGCACGCGCACCTGCGGTGCGGCCCAGGCCGCGGTGCCGGCCGCCATGTACAGCGCGAGCATCTGCATGGCACGGCGCCGGAAGCGGGCGCCGGCCAGCGGCGCCGATAGGGATTGCTGCATGATCTTGGGTTCTCCGGACCGGTCGGACCTGCGTTCCACGCACTGCCGTCGCCCCGTCGGCGGCAGCCACCGGTCCTGCCGCTAAACATAAGCCACCTGCCGCGGCTCGGGCAGTCTGTCCTGTGCAGCCGGCCTGTGCCTGCGGCACAGTCGGGCCGGCCGGCGCGTGACGGGCCGGCCCGCGGCAGGCCGCCGGCACGCACGTGACAAGCCGCCGTCCGCTCAAGGACCTGCATGCCGCCGCAAACAGCGGACCGCTGCGCGCACGCCCCCGGCACGGGGACTGCCACGCAGCGGTCCGGACAACATGAAGTTTTAGACAGCGAAAGGACTGCCGCCGCCCGCCGGCCTCAGCCGGGCTTCGGCCCCGGCGGCTGCGCGGCCCCCGAATGCTGCTCGGCGAGCTCGACCCAGCCGCCGCCCATGGCCCGGTACACCGTCACCCACGCCGACAGCTCGCTCGCGCGCGTCTGCGCGAGCTGCAGCTCGGCGCTGAACAGGTTGCGCTCGGCGTCGAGCACTTCGAGGTAGCTGGTGTAGCCGTTGTCGTAGCGCAGCCGCGCCAGGCGCAGGTAACGGCGCAGCGCCTCGGTCTGGCGGGCCTGGGCGCCGAGCTGGTCGTGCAGCTTGCGGGCGTTGACCAGCCCGGTCTCGACCTCGGCGAAGGCCGTCTGGATGCTCTTGCGGTAGTTCTCCAGCGCCTGCTGCTGCAGCGCCTCGGCCGCCTGCACCTGACCGGCGATCGCGCCGGCCGTGAAGATCGGGGCGAGCAGGCCGCCGCCGTAGCTCCAGGTGCGCGACGGCCCCTCGAACAGCCCGGAGAGCTGCGGCGAGACGCTGCCGATCGCGGCCGTCAGCGAGATGCTCGGGAAGTAGGCCGCGCGCGCCACGCCGATCTGCGCGTTGGCCGCGATCAGCTGCTGCTCGGCCTGACGGATGTCGGGCCGGCGCGCGAGCAGGTCCGAGGGCAGGCCCGCGGGCGCCTGCGGCAGGCGCAGCTGCGCGAGCGTGCGCCCGCGCAGGATCGGCCCGGGATTGCGCCCGATCAGCAGCGACAGATTGTTCTCCTGCTGCGCGATCGCCGCCTCGTACTGCGGGATCAGCGCCCGCGCCGACTCGTACTCGGATTCGGCCTGGCGGGCGTCGAGTTCCGAGGTCAGGCCGACCTCGAAGCGCCGGCGCGCGAGCCGCGTCGATTCGGCGCGCGAGCTGACGGTCGCACGCGTGGTCGCGAGCTGCTGGTCGAGACCGCGCAGCGCCACGTAGCCGCTGGCGACGTTCGCGACCAGCGCCAGCACGACGGTGCGCCGCGCCTCCTCCTGCGCGAGCAGATCGGCGCGCGCCGACTCGGTGGCGCGGCGCAGCCGGCCCCACAGGTCGAGCTCGAAGGACACGCCGAGATCGACCTGCCAGGTCGTGCCGGTCGCCGGCTGGCCGGGCAGGCGCTGGCTCTCGGCGAGCCGCGCCCGGCCGCCCGAGCCGCTCGCCGAGACCTGCGGGAACTGCTCGGCACGGGTCGCACCGTAGCGTCCGCGGTACTCCTCGACGCGCGACGCGGCGATGCGCAGGTCGCGGTTCTCGTCGAGCGCGGCCTGGATCAGCGCATCGAGCGCCGGATCGGCGAACTGCTGCCACCAGGCGCCGTTGGCCAGCTCGTTGACGCTCGGCTGCGGCAGCCGCCACTGGCCCGGCACCTCGACCGGCGGGCGTTCGTAGTCGGGACCGACCGCCGCGCAGCCGGCCGCGAGCGCCGCACAGACGGCGAGCACGGACAGGCGCAGGCGCGCGGAAGCAGACGGGATCGGGTGCGTGGCCTTACGCATGGCGGTCGCCCTCCGGGGCGGGCGGCAGCGGTGCGGACGGATCGGGAGGCAGCGCGTGCACGTCGGGCACGACCCCGGACGGCGCTTCGGCGTGGCCGTGGCCCTGGCTTTCACCCCGGTCGAACAGCCGGTAGAACAGCGGCACGAAGAAGATCGCGAGCACGGTCGCGCCGAGCATGCCGCCGATGACGCCGGTGCCGATCGAGATGCGGCTGTTGGCGCCGGCGCCGCTGCTGATCGCGAGCGGCACGCAGCCGAGGATGAACGCGAGCGAGGTCATCACGATCGGCCGGAAGCGCAGCCGTGCGGCCTCGAGCGCGGCATCCATCGCCGAGCGCCCGGCGTGGCGGTACTCGACGGCGAACTCGACGATCAGGATGGCGTTCTTCGCCGCCAGACCGATCAGCGTCACCAGGCCGATCTGGAAGTACACGTCGTTGTTGAGGCCGCGCGCGAAGACCGCGATCAGCGCACCGCAGACGCCGAAGGGCACCGCCACCAGCACGCTGAGCGGCAGCGTCCATTTCTCGTACTGCGCGGCGAGGATCAGGAACACCATGACCAGACCGAAGCCGAAGGCGAGCGCCGACGACGAGCCGGCCTTCTTCTCCTGGAAGGCCTGGCCGGCCCACTCGAAGTACATGTTCGGCGGCAGGTGCTCGCGCGCGAGCTTCTCCATCGCCGCCAGCGCCTGACCGGACGAATAGCCCGGTGCCGGCCCGCCGTTGATGCGCGCGGCGACGAAGCCGTTGAAGCGCGCGACGTTGTCCGGGCCGGTCGTGTAGCGCAGCTGCACCAGCGCCGACAGCGGCACCATCTGGCCGCTCGACGCGCGCACGTAGACCTTGTTGATGTCCTCGGGCCGCGTGCGGTAGTCCGGCTCGGCCTGCAGGATCACGCGGTAGGTACGGCCGAACTTGTTGAAGTCGTTGACGTAGACGGTACCGAACAGCCCCTGCAGCAGGTCGAACACATCGGTGACCTGCACGCCGAGCGAGCGCGCGCGGTCGCGGTCGAGATCGACGAACAGCTGCTGCGAGTTGGCGCGGATCAGCGTGCTCAGACCGGCGAGCGCCGGTTCCTCCTTGGATTTCGCGATCAGCTCATGCACGGCCTTCTCGAGCGCCGCCGTGCCGCCCTCGCCGCGGTTCTGCACCCAGAACTCGAAACCGCCGGTGGTGCCAAGGCCGGGAATCGGCGGCGGATTGAACACCAGCACCATCGCATCGCCGATGCTGGCGGCGAACTTCTGCTGCAGCTGCTTGCGCACCGCATCGGCGTACTGCGCCGGGTCCTTGCGTTCCTTCCAGTCCTTCAGCGGCACGAACACGGTCGCGGCGTTCGGCTTGTTCTGCGAGTCGAGCATGTTGAAGCCGCCGAGCGCCAGCACGTTCTCGACCGCCGGGTTCTGCTGCGCCTCCTTCGCGATCTGCTCGGCCACCTCGCGCGTGCGTTCGAGGCTGGCACCATCGGGCAGGAAGGCGGCGACGATCAGATAGCCCTGATCCTCATCGGGC
Organism: Pseudomonadota bacterium; assembly: GCA_018240295.1. Taxonomy (GTDB): domain Bacteria; phylum Pseudomonadota; class Gammaproteobacteria; order Competibacterales; family Competibacteraceae; genus Plasticicumulans. The sequence continues at coordinate 6,757 of JAFEGB010000262.1, read as the reverse complement.
ACGAAGCTGGTCGGCACCGTGCGGAACAGCCCGTACGCGATCGCGAGCACGCCGGCGAACAGCACCGTGCCGAGCAGCGCGCGCTTGATCAGGAAGGTCGCGCCGAGCAGGTAGCCGCCGGTGATCTTGTGGAAGCCCGCCTCGAAGCCGCGGAAGAAGATGTTCTTCTCGCCGTGCGAGGGCTTCAGCAGCACCGCGGCCAGGGCCGGCGACAGCGTCAGCGCCACGATGCCGGAGATCACGACCGAGATCGCGATCGTGATCGCGAACTGCTTGTAGAGCTGGCCGGTGATGCCGCCGAGGAAGCCGACCGGCACGAACACCGCGCAGAGCACCAGCACGATGGCGACCACCGGGCCGCTGACCTCGTCCATGGTCCGGCGCGCGGCCTCCTTCGGCGACATGCCCTGCGCCATGTTGTGCTCGACCGACTCGACGACGACGATCGCGTCGTCAACGACGATGCCGATCGCGAGGATCATGCCGAACAGCGTCAGCGTGTTGATCGAGAAGTCGAGCGCATACATGCCGGCGAAGGTGCCGATGATCGACACCGGCACCGCCAGCAGCGGGATGACCGTCGCGCGCCAGTTCTGCAGGAACAGGAACACGACGACGACGACGAGCACGACCGCCTCGAAGAAGGTGTGGATGACCGCCTCGATCGACACCTCGACGAACTTGGTCGTGTCATAGGGCACGACGTAGCTGACGCCGCTCGGGAAGTTCTTCGACAGCCGGTCAAGCGCGGCGCGGATGTCGGTGGCGACGGTCAGCGCGTTGGCGCCCGGCTGCTGGTAGACGAGGATCACGGTCGCGTCCTTGCCGTTCAACTGGCTCGACACGTCGTAGCTGCGGATGCCGAGTTCGCTGCGGGCGATGTCGCGGATGCGGATCGAGGAGCCGTCCGGGTTCGAGCGCACCATGATGTCGTCGAACTCCTCGGGCGTGGAGAGGCGCCCGCGCGCCGTGACCGGGAACGACAGCTGCACCGGTCCGGCAGTCGGCTCCTGCCCGATGCGCCCGGCCGCCGGCTGCGTGTTCTGCTCCTGGATGGCCTTGCGCACGTCGGCGGTGGTGATGCCGAGCTCGGCCATGCGGTCGGGCCGCAGCCAGATGCGCATCGCGTAGTCGGTGAGGCCGAACATCGACACCTGGTTGGCGCCGGGGATGCGCTTGAGCTCGTCGACGATGTTGATCGATGTGTAGTTGGCGACCTCGTTCGGGTCGCGCGAGCCGTCGGACAGGATCGTGATCGCCATCAGGATGTTCGGCGAGGACTTCTTGATCACGACGCCGTTGCGCGTCACGTCCTGCGGCAGCTGCGGATTGGCGAGGTTGGCGCGGTTGGTGAGGTCGGTCAGCACGCGATCGACATCGGTGCCGATGTCGAAGTACACGTTCAGGCCGGTGTCGCCGCTGTTCGAGTTGTTCGACTGCATGTAGATCATGTTGTCGACGCCGTTGACCTGCTGCTCGATCGGCGCGGCAACCGTGCCGGAGGCGGTTTCGGCGTCGGCGCCGGGGTAGGACGCGGTGATCTGCAGCAGCGGCGGCGTGATCTCCGGGAACTGCGCGATCGGCAGGCCGCTCATCGCCGCGAGGCCGGCGATGACGATGACGATCGACAGCACGCCGGCGAACACCGGGCGGTCGATGAAGAAGCGCGAAATCATCTCGGGGCGCCTCCGCTCACTTGGCCGGGCCGGTGACTTTCACCGGCGCGCCCGGTGCGAGCTTGATCGCACCGTCGACGACGACCGGATCGCCGGCCTTGAGGCCCTTGGTGATGATCCACTGGTCACCATAGAACTGCCCCGGCTCGACCGGGCGCACCTCGGCCTTGCCGTCGACGACCACGTACACGAACTTGCCCTTCGCGCCCTGCATCACGGCGCGCTGCGGCACCATCAGCGCATCGACGAGTTCGATGTTGACCGCGCGCGTGCGCACGAACTGCCCCGGGCTCAGCGAGCCGTCGGGGTTCGGCACCTCGGCGCGCAGCGTCACGGTGCCGGTCTGCGCATCGACGGTCGGCGCGACGTAGGTGATCACGCCCTGCTGCGGGAACACGCGCCCGTCGGCGAGCACGATCTCGACGGCAACCTTGCCCTGCCCCGGCGTCTTCAGCGTGCCGGCGGCCACGCCGCTGCGAAAGCGCAGCACGTCCTGCTCGCCGAGGCCGAACACGACCCACATCGGATCGGTCTGCACCAGCGTCGTCAGCAGCCCGGCCGAGCCCGGCGTCACCAGTGAGCCCTCGCGCTGCGCCGAATCGCCGGCCTTGCCGGTCAGCGGCGAGCGGATCGTCGTGTAGCCGAGGTTCAGCTCCGCCGTGCGCACCTGCGCCCTGGCGGCGGCGACCGCGGCCTGGGCTTCGAGATCGGCGGCCACCGCATCGTCGAGGTCCTTCTGGCTCAGCGCCTTCTCCTGCGCGAGCGGACGCACGCGCCTGAGCGTCGCGGAGGCATTGACGGCGCGTGCCTGCGCCTGCGCGAGCGCGGCGCGGGCGCTGTCGAGTGCGGCCTCGAACGGCTTCGGATCGAGCTGGAACAGCAGGTCGCCCTGCTTCACGACCGAGCCTTCCTGATAGGCGATGCGGTCGAGGTAGCCCTCGACGCGCGCGCGGATCTCGACGAGGCGCGAGCTTTCGGTCTTGCCGGTGGCCTCGAACTGCGCCGGCGTGTTGCGCGGCGCGACCTCGACGACGGTCACCTCGGCCGGCGGACGGGGCGGAGCCTGCTGGGCACGGGCGGCGGGCGCGGCGGCAAGCGCGGCGAACAGACAGACGCCGGCGAGGCCGGCCAGCGATGCGGGGCGCGGGGCGGTCACGGTCTTGGGCTCCCTGGGATCGGATGGATGGCGGTAGAAGAGCTTGCAGCATCCCGCAGCGCGGCCTGCCCCGCACGGTCCCGCGCGCGCGGAATCATGTATCGGCAGGCCGGGGTGACGGGGGTGTGCGTCAGGATGGATCGATGCACCCGGCTGGCACGGAAGCGGTGTGCGGGCACCGGTTCCGGGCGTGCCGGGCTTCCCTGGACGGCAAGCATAGAAAAACCGGCTGGACATTACTGCGCCGGATGCTGCACTGCATGTAGCAATGCTAACCGGCACCGGCCCGTCCCGTCCCGTTGCCGGTCCCCGCCCCTGTCCGGAGTATTTCCGTCATGCACGCCTGTACCCGCCGTACACCGGCCCGCAACGCGGCCGGCTGGCTCTGTGCCGCCGCGCTCGCCTGCTCGCTGTCCGCCCTCGCCGCCCCGACCCCGCCCGCCACCGCCCAGACCCCGCCTGCCGCCAGCCCCGCACAGCCGCCGGCCGACGAGGGCTGGCCGCGCGTCTGGCGCCACGGCGAGCAGGAACTCGTGATCCACGAGCCCCAGATCGACGCCTGGGACGACTGGGCCCGGCTGCGCCTGCGCGCGGCGATCGCGGTGCGCGAGAACGGCAAGGGCGAGCCGCGCTACGGCGTGCTCGAAATCTCGACGCCGACCGAGATCGACCGCGACAGCAACACCGTGCTGATGAGCAAGCCCGTGTACACGCCGCGCTTCGCGCAGGCGGAGCCGCTCGAAGCCGGGCGGCTCGCCGCGATCGTGCGCGAGGTGCTGCCCGACGGCCAGCCGCTGGTCGTGTCGCTCGATCGCCTGCTGCCCTACCTCGAACAGCAGAAGCTCGAACAGCGCGCGGTGCAGGTGAGCCTCGATCCGCCGCTGATCTTCCACAGCACCCGGCCGGCGACGCTGCTCGGCTTCTACGGTGCCCCCGAATTCCGGCCGGTCGGCGACAGCGGCCTGCAGGCGGCGGTCAACACGCCGGCTACCGTGCTGCTCGATGCCGCTGCTGACGGCCCGGCCTACTACCTGCTGCTCGGCGAATCGTGGCTGACGACGCGCAGCCTGCGCGACGGGCCGTGGACGCAGCCGGCGGCGATGCCGGCGGGCTTCGCAAAGCTGCCCGAGGAGAGCTGGGGCGAACTGCGCCAGGCCGGCACCGGCAAGCACCTCGCCGAGACCCCGGCCGTCTATTACGCCGAAGCACCGGCCGAGCTGCTGATCACGCGCGGGGCGCCGAAGTACCGCCCGGTGCGCGGCACGAAGCTGCAGGCGATCAGCAACACCGAGTCCGCCGCCTTCCTGCACCTCGGCGAGCGTCGCCATTACCTGCTGATCGCCGGGCGCTGGTTCCGCGCCGCCAGCCTCGAAGGCCCGTGGGAAGCAGCGACGACCTCGCTGCCGGCCGACTTCGCGAAGATCCCCGAAACCGATCCGCTCGCCTGGGTGCTCGCGTCGGTGCCCGGCACCGAGGCGGCCGAGGATGCCGTGCGGCTCGCCTCGGTGCCGCAGAAGGCGACGCTGCAGCGCGCGGACCTGAAATTCAGCGCGAACTACGCCGGCGAGCCGCGCTTCAGGCCGATCGAGGGCAGTGACGGCGTGCGCTATGCCACGAACGCCTCCGATCCGGTGCTCGCCGTCGCCGATCGCTACTACGCGGTCAAGGACGGCGTCTGGTTCGAGGCCGCCGCGCCCGCGGGCCCCTGGCAGGTCTGCACGAGCGTGCCGCCGGCGCTCTACACGATCCCGGCGAGCAGCCCGATGCACAACGTCACCTACGTGCAGGTCTACGACAGCACGCCGACCACGGTCACGACCGGCTACACGGCCGGCTACAACGGCCAGTACGTGATGAACGGCCTGCTGCTGTTCGGGGCCGGCATGGCGCTCGGCTACGCGCTGCACGATCACGACGACGACTACTGGTACCGCCCGTGGTACTGGGGCGGCGCGCCGCGCCCGTACTACTCCTACGGCTACGGCGCGGTCTATCGCCCCGGCTACGGGTACGGCGCCGCCGGCTGGGCGCGCGGCCCGTATGCGGCCGCCGCCGGGCGCACCTGGTACAACCCGGCGACCGGCGCCTGGGCGCGCGGCGGCGCGGTCGCGACCCCGTACGGCGTCGCCGGCGGCCGCGCCGGCTACAACCCGTGGACCGACACGTATGGCGCGCGCATCGGCGGAGCCAACGCCTACGGCAGCTGGGGCCGCAGCTACGTCGAGCGCGGTGACGACTGGGTCGCCGCCGGCCACCGCAGCGGCCCGGCCGGCAACACCGGCTGGGTGCGGACCTCGGAAGGCGGCAAGGCGCTGGTGCGCAACGGACAGGTCTACGCCGGCAAGGACGGCGAGGTCTACCGGCGCACCGGTCGCGGCGAATGGCAGCAGTACTCGGGCGGCCAGCGCTGGCAGGCGGCGAGCACGGCGCGCACGAACGCCGCCGTCAGTGGCCAGCCGCGCACCGGCACCGCGCAGGGCCTGCGCGAGACCGCTCCCGCCGGACGCGAACGCCCCGCCACACGCCCGGAAACCCGTCCCGCCACCCGTCCGGCTGAACGCCCGGAAACCCGGCCGGCCACCCGTCCGGCTGAACGCCCGGAAACCCGCCCCGCCACCCGGCCGGCCGAACGCCCGGAAACCCGGCCGGCCACCCGTCCGGCTGAACGCCCGGAAACCCGTCCCGCCCCGCGTCCGGAGACCCGGCCGGCCGGGCGACCGGAAACCCGTCCCGAAACCGCCCGCCCGCGCCCCGAAACCCGGCCGCAGCCCGCACCGGCACGCAGCGACTTCGCGACCCGCCAGACGCCTTCGCGTGCCGCCCGCGAGACCGCTCCCGCCGGCCTCGACCGCGACTTCGGCGCCCGCTCGCGCGGTGAGCGCAGCATCGAACGCAGTCAGCACAGCACCCGCAGCTTCGAGCGCAGTCAGCGCGCGAGCAGCGGCTTCAGTGGCGGGGGGGGCGGACGTGTCGGCGGGGGCGGCGGCGGCGGACGCCGGCGCTGAGGGTGCCTCCCGCAGCGCCCGCAAGGGCAGAACGGCCCCGGCCTCGCGACGCCCGCGGGCCGGGCGCCGCACCGGGCCGGGGGCGCTGCCTGCTCAGTTCAGGTCCGGATCGCGGTAGTACTTGGTGCCGCCCCAGTTGGCCTGCACGTTCACGCCCTTGTCCATGAGCTGGTAGACGCTGACGCCGGGCGTGAACGAGGTCATCGTGTCGGTGGACTCGCCGCTGCCGCTGGGCTTCACCGTCACGTTGCCCTGGGCGCTCACGTCGGCGCCGAGCTTCAGGAACTGATCGAGCGCCGTGGCGCTCTTGAAGACCAGCACGAAGCGGTAGTCCATGTAGCCGAGGCCCGGACCGGTGCCGGCGCGCAGCATGCGCACGAAGGTTTCCTGACCGCTGCGCCGGTCGACGACGACGCCGGCGCCCTGGGCACCGACCAGCAGCACGACGTTGAGGCCGGAGGCACCGATCACGGCATAGCCGGCGGCCTTCTCGATCTCGGCGCGCGTCGCCGGACGCCGGCGGTACAGATCGGCCAGCGTGCGCTCGCGCAGCGCACGGATGTCGGCCCGTGCCTTGTCGCGCTCGGCGGGCGAGAGCTTGCTCGCGGACGATGCCGACGGATCATCGGTGCCCGGCATGGACATGCAGGCCGCCAGGCTCGTGCCCAGCAGGACGGCGGCCGTGAAACGGCACAGTGGACTGGATTTCAACGTGAATACCCCCCAGGGTCGGCTCAGGAAAACGTCAAGAGGATCAAGGCTGCGGTTCAGCCCAGTGCGTGATAGCCGGCATCGACGTAGCCGATGTTGCCGGTGATGTTGCTGCCGGTCTCTGCGATGTAGAAGGCTGCGAGCCGGCCGACATCCTCGGGCGTCGCCAGCCGCCCGAGCGGCGAGCGCGTGGTCGCATCGGCCATCAG
>JAFEGB010000261.1 GCA_018240295.1 Pseudomonadota bacterium | reverse complement strand
TCTGCAGCGCCCTCGCCTACGGGCTCTATTACCGCCTGATCGCCGACCTCGGCCCGACGCGCGCGCTGACCGTGACCTTCCTGATCCCGCCCTTCGGCGTCGCGTGGAGTGCGCTGCTGCTCGGCGAACCGCTGTCGCCGGCGCTGGCCGGCAGCGGCGTGCTGATCGTGGCGGGGACGGTGCTGGTGCTGCGCGGACGCTGAGGTTCGCGCTCAGCCCTCGCCTTCCGGCGGCAGCCAGCGCTCCAGCAGCCGGCGCAGCGCGTCGCCGGTGAAGGGCTTGCTCAGGTAGTCGTCCATGCCGGCGGCGAGGAAGCGTTCGCGGTCGCCGGACATGGCGTTGGCGGTCAGCGCGACGATGATCGAGGCCGGGCCGCCGGCCTGCGCGCGGCGGATTGCCGCGGCGGCCTGCAGGCCGTCCATGACCGGCATCTGCACGTCCATCAGGATCAGCGGGTAATGGCGCCCGGTCGCCGCCTTGACCGCGGCCTCGCCGTCGCCGACCACCTCGACCGCGAAGCCGAGCTTGCGCAGGTGTGCGCTGGCGACGCGCTGGTTGGTGCGGTCGTCCTCGGCGAGCAAGAGCGTCGCGCCGCGCGGCACGACCGCGGCACGTGCCGGCAGCGTGCCGTTGGGGGCCGTCCCGCTGCCGCTGCGGCCGTACAGCAGCGCGCCCAGGATTTCGTGCAGCGCCGCGCGGCGCAGCGGCAGCGCCAGCACCGCCGACCAGCCCTGGGCTTCGGCGCGCGCCGCGAGTCCGGCCTCGTCGCGGGTCGCGAGCAGCACGGCGGGCAGCGACGGATACGCGGCCTGTGCGCGCAGCGCCTCGGGCGCGGCCCCGCAGAGCACCAGCCGCAGCGCCGGAGCCATCGCCTCGATGCCCTGGTCGTCGTACACGCTCAGGCCGAACGCACGCAAGGTGCCGGCGAGCGCGGCATGGGCGCCGGCCGGCAGGCCGTCGAGCAGCACGCCGGCCGGCGGCAGCACCGGCAGCGCGGTGGACCCGGCCGGCACCGGGCCGGTACCGGCTTCGAGCAGCGCCAGCTCACCGGTGCGCCGAAACGGCAGCGTCACCCGGAACACCGAGCCGCGCCCCGGCTCGGAGTCGAAGCTGATGTCGCCGCCCATCAGCTCGCAGAGCCGCTTGCAGATCGACAGCCCCAGCCCGGTGCCGGCATAGCGGCGCTCGCCCTGGCCTTCGAGCTGGCTGAACGGCCGGAACATGCGCGGCCTCGCCGAGTCGGGGATGCCGAGGCCGGTGTCCGTGACCGAGAAGCGCACCAGCGCCTGGCGGCCGTCGTGGCTCAGCGCCTCGGCGGCGACGATGACCTCGCCGGCATCGGTGAACTTCACGGCGTTGCCGATCAGGTTCAGCAGCACCTGGCGCACGCGCCCGGCGTCGCCGTACAGCGGCACCGGCAGGCGCGGATCGACGCGCGTCGCGAGCACGATGCGTTTTTCCCAGGCGCGCGCCGCCAGCAGCTCGGCCGCGCCCTCGACCAGCGTCGCCGGATCGAAGGGATCAGCGGCAAGCGTGATCTGGCCGGCCTCGATCTTCGAGAAGTCGAGGATGTCGTTCAGCAGCTGCAGCAGTGCCTGCGCCGAGCCGAGGATCGTGCGGGCGTAATCGTGCTGCTCGGCGCTCAGCCCGGTGTGCAGCAGCAGCTCGGTCATGCCGATGACGCCGTTCATCGGCGTGCGGATCTCGTGGCTGACCGAGGCCAGGAAGTCGGATTTCTGTCGCGAGGCGGCGAGCGCGCGGTCGCGGGCGGCTTCGAGCTCGCGCTCGCTGCGCCGGCGCTCGGTCAGGTCGAGGATGACGCCGACCTGACCGCCGTCCGCCTCGCCGACGCCGCTGAAGCCGGCGCCGGACACCAGCAGGTGGCGCGGGCCGTCGAGACCGTCGTCGAACAGGGTTTCGGCGGCCGCCGGCAGACCGGGCGCGGCTTCGGGCAGCGCCTGCAGCAGCCGGCGCGCCATCGCCTCGCCGCCGTCGCTGCGCGTGCCGACGAAGGCGCGGAAGGCCAGATTGCCGCCGAGCAGCCGGCCGCCGGCGTCGGTGTAGAACAGCGGCACCGGCACGCTGTCGATCAGCAGCTGCCGGAAGCCGGCCTGCCGGCGCAGGTCGCGCCCCTGCTCGACCAGCAGGCAGTTGGCCTCACCGAGGCGCCGGCCCATCTCCAGCACGGCATCGGCGGTGTCCTGCAGTTCGAGCAGCGCGAGCTTCGGTGGCGGCGGCGTGTAGTCGCCGCGGCCGATGCGCCGCACCAGCCCTTCGATCGCGCGCAGCGGCCGCACCATCTGCCCGGAAATCCGCCGCGCCCGCCGGCGCAATTGCCAGAACAGCAGCAGGAAGCTGCCGGCGAGCCCGGCGAGCAGCCAGATGCCGGGCAGCAGCAGCGTCGAGGGCGCGCTGATCGCATCGAGCGGCTGGCGGAGCACCAGCCGCCAGCCGCCGGTGCCGACCGGTGACCACGCGAACAGACGATCACTCGGTGCGCGCAGCGTGCCGGAGGCAAGCTGCACGACCTCGGGCGGCAACACGTCGCGCAGCCGTGCCTCGTCGCGCAGGCGCGCGAGCACCTGACCGTCGGCGGCCACCAGCCAGACCTCGGCCGGCCAGGCACCGGCGGCGAGCAGGGTTTCCAGCCGCACGCGCAGACGCAGCTCCCGGCCGGCTTCCGGCAGCGGGATGCGCGTCTCGGCGACCGGGGCGCCGTCGCCGGACTGCATGCGCCAGACGGCCGGCGCTGCCGGCGGCTCGGTGGCCGCCGTCAGCAGACGCGGGGCAGCCCCTTCCTCCAGCAACTGCAGGCCGGCGAGGGCCGGCTCGCGCGCCAGCAGCCGGCCGAGCCGCCGATCCGCGTCGGCGGCCTCGGCGGGGGTCGCACGTTCGGCGAGCAGCGCAGCCGTTTCCGCAATGCTGCCGAGGCGCTGCGCGAGCGCGCGCGCTTCCAGCTCGGCCTGCAGCGCCAGCGCCTCGCGGACGCGGGCCTCCCAGGCGGCATCGAGCGCCTGACTGGCCATGTGTCCGATCACGGCGGCCAGCACGAACAGCAGCAGCTCGATGATCAGCAGCGGCCACAGCGCGCCGCGCAGGTAGGCGCGCCACAGCCAGACCGGCAGGGCGCGGGTGGCCGGGCGTTGCGGGGAATCGGCGACGGGCAAGATCGAAGGGTCCGCTCGGGCGATGAGGTCTCAGTGCGAAACGCGGGCACTGCCGTCCGGGGCGCTCAGCACGCGCACGCGGTCCCCGCGATAGAACGGCTCCCCGGCTCCCTGCGTGATCGCGATGATGCGGCCGCTGTCGAGGCGCACGGTGAGCTCCAGGCCGGTCTGGGCCGCGGACTGCCCCTCGATGGCGTTGCCGGCGAGCCCGCCGAGCAAGGCGCCACCGATCGCCGCGATCGCCGCCCCGCGGCCCTGACCGATGGCGCTGCCGGCGATGCCGCCGAGCGCGGCACCGGTGAGGGCGCCGACGCCGCTGTTGTAGTGATCGGCGATCACGACCGGGCGCACGCCTTCGACGACGCCGAACTGCACGGTCTGCGTCATGCGCGTCTGATAGCCACCGTAGTAGGTCGGGCCATAGTTCGGCTGCACGCAGCCCCCGAGCAGCAGCGCGATCCCGAGGGAAGCCAGCGCGAACGGACGGCAGCGGCGACGGACATCAGGCTGAAAGGCTTTCATTGCTACGGTTCTCCGTTCAGGACAGTTCCCGCTCCGGCATCCCGGCCCGGGCCGGTGCCCGGCCGAGGGCCGCGAGCAGCGCCGGCAGCTCCAGCGGCGCCGGCAGCCAGATGTCGACGCCCGGCACCTCGAGCGCCGTGACCGCGCAGGCGATGATGCGCGGCCGGTGCCGGCCGAGGTGCTCGCGTTCGAGCAGGGCCTCGACGACTTCGGGCGCATGCAGCTCGGGCGCATCCCAGTCGAGCACGATCGCCTCGACCTCGCGCTCGGCGCAGAGCGTGCGCAGCGATGGCGCCGAACACACCGCGGTCGCCCGGCAGCCGTGTTCTTCCAGCGCGGCGACCAGCTCGCGCGGGTGTGCGTCGACGCCGACGCCGAGGATCAGCGGCGTGGCCATGCGCCGCTCGCGCAGCGAATGGCGCGTGACCAGCGCATCGAAACCCGGCCCGGCCAGCACGATCGCCACCGCCTCGCGCAGCTCCGCCGGCGTCACCGGCTTGGTCAGATAGGCGGCGACCCCGAGCTCGCGCGAACGCGCCGCATCGCCGCGGATGCCGTGACCGGTCAGGATGAAGATCGACGGCGCCGCCGCACCCTGCAGCTCGCGCAGCGTGCGCACCATCCGGAAGGCGTACTCGACGCTCTCGTCGATGTCGATCAGCAGCAGCCGGTAGGGCTGGCCGTCGACGCGGCCGCGTTCGAGCAGCGCCAGGCCCTCGGCGGCATCGCTGGCGGTGATGACCGCGAGGCCCTGCTTGCTCATCACCTCGGTCAGCATGCGGCGGTTGCCGATCGCATCGGCGACGACCAGGGCGCTCGGGGTTTCGCCGGCGACCGGCTCGCGATCGCGCAGCGGCAGCGTCAGCGCAAAGCGGCTGCCGCGCCCCTCGGTGCTCTCGGCGAGTTCGAGCTCGCCGCCCATCAGCCGCGCGAGCTGACGGCAGATCGACAGGCCCATGCCGGCGCCGCCGAAGCGGCGCGTCGTCGAGGCATCGACCTGATGGAAGGGATCGAAGATCGCCTCGCGATGGTCCTCGGGCACGCCGATGCCGGTGTCGACGACCTCGATCGACAGCAGCCGCGCACCGACCGTGCCCGGCAGTTCGCTGACGCGCACCTCGATGCCGCCGTGCGCGGTGAACTTCACGGCGTTGTCGGTCAGGTGCTGCACGATCTGGCGCAGCCGTCCGGGATCGCCGATCAGCAGGTCCGGCAGCGCTTCCTCGATGCGCACCTGGAACACCAGCCCCTTGGCGCGCGCCCGCTCGCCGGCGGCTTTCAACGGTCCGGACAGCAGCTGACGCAGGCGGTAGCGCGTCGCCTCGATCTGCAGGCCGCCGCGGCTCATCTGCGAGAAGTCGATCATGCCGTCGATCAGCGTCAGCAGTTCACCGGCCCCGGAGCGTGCGGCTTCGAGATAGGCGCGCACCTCGCCCGGCAGCTCGGCATCGAGCGCGAGTTCGGTCATGCCGATCACGGCGTTCAGCGGCGTGCGCAGCTCGTGGCTCATGTTGCCGAGGAATTCGTTCTTCAGCCGGCCGGCCGAGGCGGCCTCCTCCATGGCCTCGCGCAGGCGCAGCTCGGTGCGCTTGCGCACGTCGATCTCGCGCGCCAGCTCGGCGTTGGCGCGCTCCAGCTCGGCCGTGCGCTGCTCGACCAGCGCGCGTACCGCGGCCGAGCGCGCCGTCAGCTGCAGCAGCAGCACCGCAAGCAGCGCGCACACGAACAGGCCGGCGCTCATCAGCCACCAGGCGGCGTGGATGTGCGCGACGCGCAGCAGCTCGCGGGTGTCGGCATCCATCGGCCCGAGCAGCGGATTGAGCAGCGCCACCAGCAGCGCCGTGACCAGCACCAGCGGCAGCGCGACGGTGCGCATGCGCCCCTGCCAGGCCGGCTGCGCGCGCAGGGCCCACGCGAACACGATCGGCGCGACAATCGCCACGCCGCTGAGCTGCGCGAGGATCGCGGTCGGCCAGTACTGCGTCAGCGACAGCCCGAACCCCGTGAGCCAGGCGCTGCTGCCGAGCAGCGACGGCAGCAGGCCGCCGAGCAGCAGGAACAGCCCGAAGTCCTGCGCCCGCGTGAACGCCAGTGCGCCGCCCTGCACGCGACGCACCAGCCAGGCACCGGCGGCGCCCTGCGCGATCAGGCCGGCGCCGGCGATCAGGATCGGCAGCGGCCGCCACTGGTAGAAGGTCAGGTCGTAGAACAGCAGCAGCGTGCCGATGACCAGCCCCGGCAGCGCCCGCCAGCCGAAGCACAGCAGCCCGGCGAGCACGACGCCGGCCGGCGGCCAGAACGGCAGCGGCAGCCCGCCCGGCATCGGCACGCGCGCCGCGATCCAGCCGCCGGCGAGCACCAGCACGGCGAGGATCAGGTTGTCGATCCAGAGGTGTTCGCCGTCCTGCCCGGCGGCGGCAGGGCTCATCGGCAGCGCGTTCACGATTCGGCCTCGTACTGATAGGCGAGCGCGTCGAGCGTCGTCGAGTTGAACTCGCGCCGGTACAGCACCGCGACCGTCAGCACCGAGACCGGCGCGAACAGCAGCGGATGGATCAGCCAGCTCATCACCGCGAGGCCGAAGTAGTACGCGCGCAGGCCCTGGTTGAACTGGTCACCGGCGAGCGAGTTGAGCCGCGCGAGCCCTTCGGCGCAGCGATCGAGGCTGGCACGGTCCGGGAAGTCCCCGGGCATCGGTGCCGCCCCCATCATGATCGAGCAGTAGTTGAACTGACGCAGCGACCACGTGAACTTGAAGAACGCATACACGAACAGCACGCCGAGCACGACGAGCTTGATCTGCCAGAGCTCGCGGCTGGCGTGTGCGACGAAGGGCAGATCGGCGGTCGCGGCGACGGCGCGGTCGGCGGAGCCGAACATCGCGAACACGCCGCCGATGACGATGATCGTGGTCGAGGCGAAGAACGACACGCTGCGCATCAGGTTGCCGAGCAGCGTCGAATCGAAGATGCGGTTGTCGCGTTCGAGCATGCGCTCCATCCACACGCGGCGGTGCCGGTAGGTTGCCTGCAGCAGGCTGCGCCGGCTCGCCCTGCGCTGGCCGGCGAGCACAACATAGCCGCCGCAGCAGAGGCTGAAGCAGGCGAGCGCCAGCAGATCGGCCAGCGGCAGCGGCCCGATGCTCACGGCGCCGGCTCCGCTGCGGCGGCGAGCACCAGCGCCTCGACCCGCCGGCCGTGCATCAGCAGCGTGCCGGCGCTGCGGGTCTCGCGATCCCGGGTGTATTCGAAGGCGTAACGGCGCTGCCAGACCGGCCCGCGCACCCCGCGCGCCGGCCGCAGTCCGCGCAGTTCGACGGTTTCGTCCAGCAGCTGCACGCCGGCGCGCTCGCAGGCGCGGCGCACGATGGTGAGGGCGGTTTCGCGGGCGCGCAGCGCATCGCGCACGTACCAGGCCGCCAGCGCGCCGCCGATCAGCAGCATCCACCAGCCGGAGTTCATGCCGGAGCACGGCAGAGGTTCATCGCGGGTCTCCCTGCAGGCGCGCGAGGATGTCGGCACGGGCTTCGGCGAGCAGGGAATCGCGGTCGAGACTCGCGAGGATTTCGCGCACGACGCGCTTCGGCCCCCCCTCGCCCCAGGAACGGCCCTGCGCGAAATACCGCTGCGCAGCAAGACCGACCACGTAGGTTCCATACCACGCGACCGCGCCCTGGGCTCCCGCCGTCACGATCGTTGACAGCCCGAAGGTCGCGCCCTTCAGCGCCGAGGACGCGAGGCTCGCGAGGTAGCTCGACCCCATCAGCAGCGCGAGCTGCGCGATCAGCGTGCGCAGCAGCGCCCCGGCTTCGGTGTGCGAGACCGGCAGACCGTAGACGCGGCCGAGGTGCACGATCATCGCCACGTCGGCGAACACCGCCGCGAGATCGGCGAGCGGCACCGGGTTCAGCGCCACGCCGAGCCCCTTGGCCAGGCAGTAGCGGCGGATGACGGTCTCGGCGAGCGAGCGGCGCAGCTCGACGACCTCGCGCGCCAGCCGCTCGCAGAAGCGCCCGGCGAACAGCCCGGCGTTCAGCGCCGCGACCGTCTTGCCCTCGGCGGCGAGGATGTCCCAGAGCGTCTCGCGCAGATCCTCGATGTCCGGCGCCGGGCGCTCGCGCGATTCGTGCTCGCGACCGCCCGCATCGACGCGGATCACCGTGCGCTCGGCCGGGGCCGCGGCGCAGGGCACGATGTGCTCGGGGCGCACCAGGCCGCGGCTGCGGGTTTCCAGGGCTTCGAGCAGCAGCGCGCGTTCGGCGCGCGTGTAGCGGTCGGTCTTGTTCAGCGCCAGCACGATCGGGCGCGTGCCCTCGGCGGCGAGTTCGCGCAGCGCGTTGAGCTCGGTCGCGGTCAGGTCGCCCTCGCAGACGAACAGGATCAGGTCGGCGCCGCCGGCGACCTCGCGTGCCAGCCGCTCGCGCGCCTCGCCGCCGACCTCGTCGATGCCGGGCGTGTCGATCAGGAACACGCCGCCATCCTCCAGCCGCTGCACGCCGGGCAGCTCCGGATCGGCCGCCCAGCGCGCCGAGCTTGCGGCCGTGGTCTCGCCGTGCAGCGGACTGGTCGCGAAGCGCTGCTCGCCGAGCAGGGCGTTCAGCAGCGCCGACTTGCCGACGCTGACCCGGCCGAACACGGCGATGTGCAGATGGCCGTGTTCGAGGCGTTCGAGCAGCAGCGACAGCGCCGAGTAATCCTCGGCCAGGCGCTCGCGCACGGCCGCCGGCACGGCCTCGTCGGCGAGCAGCGCGCGCAGGCTGTCGCGCGCGAGACCGAGGTGCGTGTCGGCCGCGGACGCGGAAGGGCCGGCCATCCCGGGAGCGCCGGGCTCAGGCGTCGCTGCGGTCGGCGTCGCGGCCGGGTTCAGCCGATCGAGCACGGCCGACCACCAGTGCGGCCAGCCGTCGCGCGCGCGTTTCCAGATGTTCACCGAGGGCATCCTCGAACAGGTGTACCGCCACGCCCGGCACCAGCGCACCGCGGCTCGCGAGCGAGCGGGCGGCGGCGTGACCCAGGCTCTCGAAGATCAGACCGTAGGCGATCGCATGCAGTGCGCCGCCGAGCACGGTGCCGACGCCGGGAAAGGCCTTCAGCACGTTGCCGGCCAGCGCCAGCAGCAGGTTCATGCGCCGCCCGACGTGGCGGCTGGCGAGATCGAGGAAGCGCTTCAGGTCGATCTCCTGTGCCGGCACACCGTAGACGGCCGAAAGCTCCTTCAGCATCTGCATGCCGAGCCAGCCCTGGATCAGCACGTCCGTGCCCGGCCCGACCGCGGCCAGCGCGCCGAACACGGCCTTGCGCGCGTAGGTCTCGACGACGGTCTCGGCGCGCGCGGCGCGCTCGGCGGCAAGGGCTGCGTCGAGTTCGCGCCCGATCAGCGTGAACACCGCGGCATCGCGCAGGGATTCGAGCGCACCGGCATCGGCATCGAGCGTGCGCTGCAGCGCCACGCCGAGCGCGTGCACGTCGGCCGGACGCTCGCGCTCGATGCGCGTCTCGCTGCCGTCGGCGCCGATGCGCACGACTTCCTCGGTGCCACCGGCACTGACCGCGACGAGCTCGGCCCGTCCGGCCAGCCGCTCGCGGATGCGCGCCTGCACCAGCGCGAGTTCCGCGGCGGTGTAGCGATCGGCCTTGTTCAGCGCCACCAGCAGCGGCTTGCCCAGACTCAGCAGGCGCTCGAGCGCGGCGAGTTCGGCGCGCGCGAGATCGCCGCCGGTCACGTAGATCACCGCGTGCGCGCGCACGGCCTCGCCCTCGGCCTCGGCGTCGAGCGTGCCGTCGGCCTCGTTGAGGCCGGGCACGTCGGCGAGCACGAGTTCGTCCCCGGCCGGGCTGGTCCAGACGTGATGGACGATCGTGCGCGTGCTGCCGCCGACCGGCGAGACCACGACCTCGGCGCCCGGCAGCAGCGCGCGGATCAGGCTGGACTTGCCGGCCGAGACCTCGCCGAAACAGGCGACGATCACGCGCCCGCCCGCGCGCCGGCGTTCGAGTTCGGCGAGCTCGGCGCGGTAGCGCTCGACCGGCAGCCCGGCCTGCAGGGCAGCTTCGAGCTGGCGATCGATCTGCGGGGCATCGGGAGGCGGCGGCGCGGCGGCCGCGACCGGCCGGCGCGGGCGCATCAGGCGCAGCACCAGCCACGCGACCAGCGCGATCAGCAGCCCGTACAGCGTCAGGAACAGTGGGGATGCCTCCGACAGGCGCTGCCACAGCGTCAGCGCGAAGTCGGTGACGTGCAGCGCCAGCGCCAGGGTCAGCGCCAGCCCGAGCGCGAACAGCAGCGGTCGCCAGCGACGCATGCGCGACTCAGGCCCCGGCGGCGGCGCAGAGCGCCGAGCGGAATTCCTCCGGCATCGCGCGCACGCGCCGCGTCGCGTAGTCGAAGAACAGGATGCCGGTCTTGGCGTGCGCGATGTCGCGGCCATCGCCAGCGGCACTGACGCGGTAGACGAGGTCGCAGCCCTTGCCGTGGACATCGGCGGTGGCGAGATCGAACAGCAGCGTCTCGCCGAGGAAGGCCTCGGCGCGGTAGACGATGACGGAATCGACCATGATCAGCCCCGCCCCCCAGCAGTCGAGTTCGCTCTGGCCGTGCGCGGCCAGCCAGCGCACGCGCGCCTCGTGCAGCAGGCCGAGCAGCGCGTCGTTGCCGAGGTGGCGGCCGTAGTTGATGTCACCGACGCGCACCTGCATCGAGGTGCGGAAGGCGAAGGTCGCGGGCAGGTCGAGCTTGACGCGGGCCATGCGGTCACCTCGGGGCGCGGTGGATGAAGCGTGGACGGGGGGACGGAAACGCGAACGCCGGGCGGCTTGCGACCGCCCGGCGTCCGGGACGGGAAACGACGGCGCTCAGGCGGTGCAGGCCGCGAACAGGCGCTCCTCCAGCGCGGTGCGCGCGGCGAGCGTGGCACCGAGGCGCGCGAGATCGGCGGCCAGGCGCTCGAAGCTGCAGGTGTGCTCGCCGCCGTAGCGGTCGTTGAAATCGACGGCCGCCTGCGCGGTGTCGGCGAGGGCCGCCTCGATCTCTTCGAGCAGCGCCCGCGTGCTCGCGCAGGCCGGCAGGCCGCGGCCCGGGCAGCTGCGCATGAGCTGATAGACCTCGAAGTGCCCGAGCGCGACGTAGTCGACGAGCTGCTGGCACAGGGCTTCGAGCTGCGGCAGCAGTTCGGCGATGCCGAGCTGGGCGCAGCCGCAGGACAGGGTCTCGTGGCGATCGGCCAGGGCCTGGCGTTCCAGACGCAGACGCTCGACCAGCTTCGGCAGGGCCTTGTCGTGAATCTCGTCAGCGATGGTCGTCATCTCGTCATCCAGCGGTTCGGCGAGCATGTCTCCTCCTCAGTTATGTCTGGTTGTCGGCATGCGCGTCTCTGCGGACGCTCGGGCAGACGGACCGCAGGCTGCAACGGTCGCCGGCATGCTAACGCCGGCCGTGGCGCGGGCGCCACCGGCGCGTGGCCTGCGGTTCAGCCCCGGACGGCAGACTTCTTCGCCACCTCGTCGCGCAGATAGACCGGCTGCGCGGCAGCCGCCGACACGCCGGCACCGGCCAGGAGCAGGCGCCTGCCGAGCCGGGCAACATCGGCGGCGTGCGGCAGCGCGGCCGGATCACGGTCACTGAAGGCGATGCGCCCGTCGAACGCGGAAGCCGCCGCCGCGAGACCGCTGCCGACCCCGAACCAGGTGCCGGGCAGGCTCAGCGCCGAGGCTGCCGTGACGCATTCGGCGAGCCGGGGCTCCTGCGGCCAGCCATCGGCATCGAGCGGCCAGGCTGCGGCGTAGATCTCTCCCATGCGCGCATCGATCGCCGCGAACACCTGACGCGCGCCCTGCCTGCGACCGGCGCCGTACGCGAGGGTTTCGAGCGTCGAGACCGGTGCCACCGGCAAATCGTGCGCGAAGGCCAGCCCCTGTGCGCAGGCGGTGGCGATGCGCACGCCGACGAAGGCGCCCGGCCCGCGCCCGAAGGCGATGCCATCGAGCGCCGACCACGTGCAGCCGGCCTCGGCCATCACCGCCCCGATCATCGGCAGCAGCAGTTGCGTGTGGCCGCGCGGCGCGAGCTGCCAGCGTTCGATCAGCTCGTCACCGGCAAGCAGGGCAGCCGAGCAGGCTTCGGTGGCGGTATCGATGGCGAGGAGGTTCAAGCGGCGGGCTCCGGTGGCGGACAGGCGCGCGGCAGTATGCCATCGGCCCCGGAAACCGGATGTCGTCGGCCCGGCGGACGCCCGCGCTGCCGCACTCAGGCCGCCGCCCCCTGCGTCAGCCGTGACAGCTGCGCCATCTCGGGGATTGACAGCACGCGGTGCTCGTCGAGGATCACGACGAAGCGCTCGTCGAGCCGCGCCATGCCTTCAATGAAGTCCGGGCGGATGTGCTGACCGAAGGCCGGAGGCGGCTCGATGCGCTCGAGCGGGATTTCCAGCACCTCGGAGACGGTATCGACGACGAAGCCGAGATCGGTGCCGCCTCTGTCGGCATCGGCATCCGCCTCGACGACGACGATGCAGCTTCTGCGCGTCGTCTCACCCGGCGGGCCGCCGAAGCGCGCGGCCAGGTCGATGACCGGCAGCACGCGGCCGCGCAGGTTGATGACGCCGCGCACGAAAGCCGGCATCAGCGGGATCGGCGTCAGCCGTCCGTATTCGATGATCTCGCGGATGCGGGCGATGCCGAAGGCATAGGCTTCGCCGGCGACCGTGAAGGTCAGGTACTGACGGCTGGCACGCGCGGCGCTGTCGCCGGCGGAAGGTTTCAGGGCCTGCATGGTGGAAGTCCTGCCGGTGGCTCAGTAACGGACAAAACCGGATTCCTCGGGCTCGCCGGCGGCGAAGGCACGCAGCAGTCCGGCGTTCGCCTGCGGCCGCTTCAGCGCAGCACCAGCCGGCCGCGACGCACGGGCACGCGGCTGGACGCTGACCACGGCGTTGTCGCCGGCAAGACGGAAGGCATCCATCAACTGCATCAGCTGTTCGGCCTGACTCGCCATCTCTTCGGCAGTCGCCGCCAGTTCCTCGGAGGCCGAGGCGTTCTGCTGCGTGGCCTGGCTGAGCTGGCCCATCGCGCCGTTGATCTGCGCCACGCCGCCGGCCTGCTCGGTCGAGGCGGCGGCGATCTCCTGCACCAGATCGGAGGTCTTGCGCACCGCCGGCACGATCTCGGCGAGCAGGTCGCCGGCGTGCTCGGCGGTCTCGACGCTGCTGGTGGCGAGCTTGCTGATTTCCTGTGCGGCGATCTGGGCGCGCTCGGCGAGCTTGCGCACCTCGGCAGCCACGACGGCAAAGCCCTTGCCGTGGTCCCCGGCGCGGGCGGCCTCGATCGCGGCATTCAGCGCCAGCAGGTTGGTCTGGTAGGCGATGTCGTCGACGATGCTGATGCGCCCGGCGATCTGCTTCATCGCTGCCACCGTGTCGCGTACCGCCACACCACCTTCGTCGGCCTCGCGCGTGACCTTGCCGGCCACGCCGTCGGTGATGCGGGCGTTGTCGGTATTCAGCGCGATCGTGGCCGACATCTGCTCGATCGAGGCACTGGTCTCCTCAACGCTCGCGGCCTGTTCAGCGCTGGATTGCGACAGGGTCTGTGCAGTGGCGTTGATCTGCTCGGACGCCGAGCCAAGCACACCGGCGGCCGAACGCACTTCGGAGATCAGCTGCGACAGGCGTTCGAGGGTGGTCTTCAGTGCGTACAGCATGCTGCTGGTGTCGTTGTTGCGCAGCACCACCTGCATGTCGAGCCGGCCTTCGGCGACCCCGTGCAGCAGCTCGGCCGCGTAGCCCGGTTCACCACCGAGCTGGCGCATCAGGGAACGCGTGAACCACCAGCAGGACAACAGCCCCCCGGCCAGCGCGCAGAGCCCGAGGATCAGCATCATGCGCTGGTTGCCACGGACTTCGGCATCGGCCTGATCTCCGAGCATGCGCATGGTTTCGGCCTGAAAGGCATCGAGCTTGCGCACGGCGACCAGATAATCATCCTGCGAACGACGCAAGCGCTCGCTCAGCACACGCTTGGCCTGCTCGACAGCCCCGGCACGCAGCTGCGTCAGCATGTCGGCCTGATCGTTCAGATAGGCCGCGCGCGCATCGTCGACCCCCTTGAGCAGCACACGACCGCGTTCGTTGCTGATGCTCGACTGCAGCTTTTCGAGCCGCTCGGCAATCGTGCGCTTGGATTCCTCGACCTGCGCGATGGCATCGCGAACATCCTCGGCACGGCCCGAGAGCATGGCATCGCGCATCGCGATCGAGATGGTGGCCACGCTCTGGGCGAGATCGCCGGTCCACTGCATCTTCGGAATGCGGTCGTGGACGATGTCCGAGACTTCGTCATTGATGCGGTCCAGACCGTTGAAGCCAACGATGATCTGGGCCGCGAGTGCGAGCAGGATCAGGCCGAAGCCCAGCCCCAGGCGGGTGACTACTTTCAGGTTTTTCATACAGGAGCCCCTTGGATGCGGATGATCGGGAAATGATGGATTCGGGGAGACTGAGACGGGATTCAGGCGCAGGCCAGCTTCGCCGGCGCCGGGAGACTCGATGCAGGCGGCGTGCGCGCCGCTGCCAGCGCGAACAGCGCCGGCACATCGACGATCAGCGCGACTTCGCCGCTGCCGAGGATCGTCGTGCCGCCGAGTGCGCGCAGGTGCTCGAACAGCGGTCCGAGCGGCTTGATGACGGTCTGGAATTCGCCGAGCAGTTCATCGACCAGCAGGCCGGCGCGGCGCTCGCCGCAGCGCACGACCACGACACTGGCGCGCCGGCCGCACGGCGTGCCGAGGCCGAAGAATTCATGCAGGCGGATCAGCGGCAGCGGTCTGCCGCGCAGGTCGAGCTGGCGGGGCGGGGCGTGCAGCGCCGCAACGTCGAAATCCAGGCATTCCTCGACCTGGTCGAGCGGCAGCACGAAGCTCGTGCCGGCGCAGCGGATCAGGAAGCCGTCGATGATCGCCAGCGTCAGCGGCAGGCGCAGGCGCACGGGCGTGCCGGCCCCGGATTCGGATTCGATTTCGATGCTGCCGCGCAGCGCCTCGATGTTGCGCTGCACGACCTCCAGGCCGACGCCGCGGCCCGAGACATCCGTGACCGTGTCGCGCGTCGACAGTCCCGGCGCGAAGATCAGCCTTGCCAGTCCCTGTGCATCGAGGTGCTCGCCGGCACCGATCAGGCCGGCGGCGACGGCCTTGCTGCGGATGCGCTCGCCATCCAGGCCGCCACCGTCATCGGCGACCTCGATCAGCATGTTCGCGCCCTCGTGGCGGGCCGACAGCCGCACGCGACCGACGCCGGGCTTGCCGCGCGCACGGCGCACCGCAAGCGGCTCGATGCCGTGATCGACGGCGTTGCGCACCAGGTGCATCAGCGGATCGACCAGCGGCTCGACGATGGCCTTGTCGAGTTCGGTGTCCTCGCCGCAGAGCTCAAGATCGATGTCCTTGCCGAGTTCCTGGCCGAGGTCGCGCACGACGCGCGGAAAGCGCGCGAAGGTCTCGCCGATCGGCACCATGCGCAGCTGCAGCGCGTTGTCGCGGATGCCGGAAACCAGCCGGTTCAGCGTCGTCGCCAGCTCATCGAGCGCCGGCAGGCCGAGTTCGCGCGCGAGCAGCGTCGCGCCGGCCCCGACGGTCACGAGTTCGCCGATGCGCTCGATCAGCTCATCGAGCCGCGGCGCCTGCACGCGCAGCGTGTGCGCTTCGGCGGTGCGCCGGGTACGGCCGTGCGCCTGACGCTCAAGGGCCGCCCGGACGACATCGGCGTCCACGCAGTGCCGGTCGACCAGCAGTTCGCCGAGGCGCTTGCTGCCGGCCGCCGCCTGCGCCTGCGCGCGCAGCCCCTGTTCGAGTTCGATGCGGCTCAGGCAGCCGCTGCGCACGAGGATCTCGCCGATCGACAGGTCGTCCTCGGGCAGCGCGCGGATCAGGTCCAGATACTGCGCGGCCTGGCTGTTCGGCGGCAGGATGTGCAAGGTGCAGTCATCGGCGACGAACTCGAAGGTCGCGGCGATCGTCTCGCGCTCGTGCGACGAATCGAGATCGATCTCGAAGCCGAGGAAGCAGGTCTCGGCATCGAAGCCGGCCCAGTCCGGCAGCGCATCGGTCAGCGTCACGACGCGCAGCACGCGCCCGAGCGTGTGCAGGTAGCGCAGGCAGCCGAGCGGGTCGAAGCCGTTGCGCAGCGCATCCGGCCCGAAGCGCACCGACAGATGCCAGAACTCCGGCCCGCCGGTTTCGGCCGCCGGCCGCTCGCGCTCGACCGGCATCGGGGCCGGTGCCAGTGGCGGCGGGAGCGCAGGGACCGCCGATGCCTGCGGCTCTTCGTGCAGCGCCTGCAGCAGCGCCGTGCCGGCGGCCTGCAGCGCCGCATCCGGCACTTCGCCGGCCTCGGCGGCATCGAGCAGCAGCGCCAGATGATCGGCGGCGAGCAGCAGCAGTTCGCCGAGCCTGTGCTCGAAGCGGCGCGCGCCGGTCCTCAGCGCATCGAGCACGTCCTCGAAGCCGTGCGTGAATGCCGAAACCGCATCCAGCCCGAGCATGCCGGCCGAGCCCTTGATCGT
The DNA here is from genome assembly GCA_018240295.1 of Pseudomonadota bacterium. Taxonomy (GTDB): domain Bacteria; phylum Pseudomonadota; class Gammaproteobacteria; order Competibacterales; family Competibacteraceae; genus Plasticicumulans. Next base: position 7,848 of record JAFEGB010000261.1, on the reverse strand, counting down.
GTGCGCGGCGCGGAACACCGCACTCAGGGCCTCGGTATCGGAGGGCGCCTGTTCGAGGGTCAGCAGCCCGGCTTCGAGCTCCGCAATCCGTTCGCGGGCCTCGATGCAGAAGGTCTGCATCACGGCCTGCAGCGGCAGGTTCATGCGCCACCGCCGGCCGGCAGCAGGACCGGATCCCCGAAATGCGCGGACAGCTCATACAGCGTGAACACGTCGAGCACCGCAGCACTGTGCTGGAGCAGGCGTAATGCGCGGCCGTGCTGCTGCTGTTCCCGCTGCAGGGCCAGCAGCAATTGCACGCCGGCACTGTCGAAATCGGTCACGCCGGACAGGTCGATTTCCAGCATCGGCGCCAGTTCCAGGCCGCGCAGATACGCGAGCAGTTCCGCGACGTGATAGATCGTGAATCGCCCGGCCAGCGTCAGTCGCCTGCCATTGCCGTCGATGTGCAGCATGGCGTGGCTCAGGCGGCCAGCAGCCGCGTGACCGCCGCACACAGCGCCGCCGGCTGGAAGGGCTTCACCATCCAGGCCTTGGCCCCGGCGGCACGCCCGGCCTCGCGGCAGGTGTCGCTCGCCTCGGTGGTCAGCATCAGCACCGGCACGAAGCGGTATTCGTGGCGGGCCTTGAGTTTCGCGACGAACTCCAGGCCGTTGATGCCCGGCATGTGCAGGTCGCAGATGACCAGGTTCAGCACGCGCCCGTCGAGCCGCTGCAAGGCCTCGTCGCCGCTCGCAGCCTCGACGACCGCGTGGCCGGCCTGGGTCAGCGTGTAGGCCACGATCTGGCGCAAGGACGGCGAGTCATCGATGATGAGAATGGTTTTCGACATCGTCATGTCCCTGGGGCGATGAATGTTCAGCAATCTGAATTTCGACGGCTCCGGCAATTCCTTGAGGACTGCACCGTCGACGAAATGCCGCATTGTGACCACCGCACGGATTCGTGCCAGCAGCCGACACCAGTACTGACCGGCATCTCACAGCAATTATCAGAAGCGCCGGAATTCCGGCACCTGATTCAGGGGATGTTCGTGACGATAACCGATAACAAAAAACCGGCACTTCCTGCCGGACGAATCCGCAGGCTGCGCAATCGTGCGGATGAATCCGGGTATTTGCGGCGCTGTCCATGGGCATCCGGCTATATCCGGCCGGACCGGCCGCCGCGGAAATGCCGCAGCGATGGCATGGGCGAATCGCTGCCGGACGCCGGCCTGAACCCGGCCTCCGGGACAGCCGGGCCGGACGGCGCTACGCTCCACGTCCCTGCCCTGTGCCGGACTCCCGCCGTGACTCCCGCCCGCCCCCGGCGCCTGCTGATCGTGTTCCACAGCCAGAGCGGCCGCACGGCGCGCCTCGCCGCTGCCGTCGCGGCCGGCGCACGCGAATGCGGCGGCATCGAAACGCTGCTCAGGCGTGCGCCCGAGGCCGGCCTCGACGATCTGCTCGGCTGCGACGGCCTGCTGCTCGGCACGCCCGAGAACTTCGGCTACATGTCCGGGCTCCTGAAGGACTTCTTCGACCGTACCTACTACCCGGCCGAGGGCCGTACCGTCGGGCTGCCGTATGCGGTGTTCGTCAGTTGCGGCAACGACGGCAGCGGCGCGGTGCGCGAGATCGGACGCATCGCCCGCGGCTATGGCTGGAAGGAAGTGGCCGAGGCGCTGATCGTGCGCGGCGAGCCGGACGACGAGGCGCTGCAACGCGCGCACGAACTCGGCGCGGCGCTGGCTGCGGGGCTGGAACTGGGGATTTTCTGAAACCGCCGGCCGGCATGTGCGGCCGCTGCCCTTGACCCGAGCGGAGCTTTCCCGACATGAACCTGCTGCCTGCCCGCCTTCGCTGGATCGCCGTGCTGCCGGCCCTGCTGCCGTCGCTGCCGGCCCTCGCCGGCGAACCCCTGGAGGCCTACATCGCGCGCCTGAGTGCGGCCGATCACTACAACAGCAGCGGCGAGCGCCTGCGCTCGGCTGCGGCGATCATCCGCCAGGACCGCGCCAACCTGCACCGCTACGGCGTACGCGATCCGGAGGACGAAACCGACCGCTTCTTCGCCGCGGCCGACAACCGCGCCCGGCTCGAACGCCTGCTCGCCGACGGCTTCCTGGACCGCACGACCGAACGGATCATCGTCGAGGACACGCCGCTGGTGCGGGTCGAGGTCTGGCCCAACCACGTCGAAGTGCGGCTGAAGTGAACCTTCAGCCGCCGCCGCGCCGGTAGGCGTTCTCGAAATCGCGCAGGAAGGCACTCGCCAGTGCCGCGGGCACCGGACCATCGGCGAGGATGGTGATGACGGTGGCCGGCAGCGCGAGCAGCGCGATGCGCCGCTCGCGGGTCGGGCCGAGTTCGATGCGCAGCCTTGCACCGGCACCGAGCTCGACCCGGATCGCATCGCCGGCCTGCGCGTGCGGCCGGCCGTCACAGGCGGCCGGCAGCACGCGCAGGAACTCGCGCCGATCGAGCGCCATCTCCCCCTGCCACAGCAGGGCCGAAGGCTCAGCCACCGGCGACCGGCGGCCAGACCGCGAGCGCGTCGCCGGCGCGCAGCACGCGCGCGGCCCGGTCCTCGGGGCCGACGAAGCTGCCGTTGACCAGCACCAGATGCACGAGGGCCGGCGGCAGATGCAGATCGTCGATGACGCCGGCGACGCTGGCACCGTCCGCGACTTCCAGCGTCGCGACGTTGCGCCGGGCGCCGGCGGGCAGGTGCGGGGTCAGCGTCGCATACAGCTTCAGCGTGATCTGCATCGTCGGTCTCAGGCAGCCTTGGGCGCCACGCGGGCGGCGAAGTTGCAGGCGAGATACGCCTCCATGATCCGCGTCGGGTCATCCATGAGCTTCGCCTTCCACGGGCCGAGCGGCACCTTGCCCTGGATCAGCCCGCGCAGCACGCCGACGTGCTGCGTCAGGCCGAGCGAGGTCGCGCCGACCATGATGTCGCCATCGAACTGCAGCTGCAGGTAGCGGAAGCGATCGGGCTCGCACATCTCGACGCGATCGCCCCCCTCGACGCCCATCCACAGCCCGAAGGAGCTGGAGATCAGGCCGAGGGTGTCGAGCACGTTCATGTTGAAGCTGCCGCGGTAATACGTCGGCACCCCGGCCATGTTCAGGCCGGCGGTGCGGCCGTGCTCGGAGGCGGTCGGCTGGATCGCATGCACTTCGAGACCACCGGTCGAGAAGTCGCGGCCCTGCGCCACGTCGCCGGCCGCGTAGATGTCCGGGACGTTGGTCTGCATGTAGTGATCGATCAGGATGCCGCGCTCGATCTCCAGCCCGCAGCCCTGCAGGAACTCGATGTTCGGGGCGACACCGGCGGCCGAGACGACCAGATCGGCATCGAGGGTTTCGCCGGTGTTCAGCGTGACCTTCAGCGCGCGCGTCGGCTTGCCGGTCAGCGTGTTGACCAGCTTGTTCATCAGGCCGCCGTTTTCGGTGATGCCGGTCACGCGCGTCGAGGTGATCACGCGCACGCCCTTCTTCTCGCACCAGCTCTTGATCAGGCCGCCGGCGATCGGGCTCATCATGCGCGGCACCATGCGGTCGCCCATTTCGAGCACGGTCAGATCGACACCGCGCAGCGCCAGGGCTTCGAGCACGATGCAGCCGACGAAGCCGGCGCCGACCAGCACCACCTTCGCGCCCTTCTCGGCGAGCCGGGCGATGTTGCGGGCGTCCTCGAGCGTCCAGCAGGTGTGCACGCCGGGCAGGTCGAAACCCGGCACCGGCGGACGCACGGCACGCGAGCCGGTGCAGACCAGCAGCTTGTCGTAGTCCATCGCGCCGCCGGACTTCAGCGTCAGGCGCTTCGTTTTGGCATCGACCTTCTCGACCCGGTCGCGCAGGACGCGGATGCCCTTGGAATCGTAGTGATCGTTGCCCTTGCGCAGGTGCGTGCCTTCCTCGCCGATCTTCTCGATCAGCAGGTAGGGAATCGCCATGCGCGAGTACGGGCGTTCGGGTTCGTCGCCGATCAGCGTGATGTCGGCGTCGGGATCGGTCGTGCGCAGGGTTTCGGCGGCGATGACGCCGGCCGGGCCGGCACCGACGATGACGTAGCGGTGGATCATGGAGTATTCCTCGCAAGCCGTTCGAACGAACGGCCCGGCGATTGGCCGGGCCGTTGCGCAGGGTGCTGGCGTCTCAGACGCCGAGCCGCTTGCGCGTCTCGGGCTTCAGCTTGCCGTCGGCGGTCCAGCCGCGCAGCTCGTAGTACACCGGCATCATCTTGCCGAGATCGTTGACGCGGCCGGCAGCCGGGCCGGTCTTTGCGGCTTCGGTCAGCAGGCGCTTCGGCAGCGTGTCATCGGCAGCGGTCAGGCCGGCATCGAGGTTGTACTGGCGCTCCAGGTTCCAGATGCGCTCGCCGACCTCGTTGAGCTTATCCATGCTCCAGTCGCCTTCGCAGGCGGCCTGGATCTGCGGCTGGAAGTCCGCGAGCGTCCACGCGAAGGTCGTGAACACGCACAGGCCGGTCGAATCGACGACGGCGGTCGCGTCCTGGAAGGCCTTGACCAGTTCCGGCTTGCCGTCGGTGACCAGCGGATCGGTCTTGACCGGGATGCCGAGCACCTCGGAGGCGACCGTGTAGCTGCGCAGGTGGCAGGCGCCGCGGTTCGAGGTCGCATAGGTCAGGCCCATGCCCTGGATGCCGCGCGCGTCGTAGGCCGGGAATTCCTGGCTCTTGACGGTCATCGAGAATTCCGGATGGCCGTACTTCTCGCACAGGCGCCGCGAGCCGAGGCCGAGTTCGAGGCCGAAGCCCTCGCCCTTGCCGGTCAGCTCGGCCGCCTTGCAGAGCGCCTCGGCATTGCCGAACTTGAACTCGATGCCGCCCGTCTGCTCCTTGGTCAGCGCGCCGACTTCGTACAGCTCCATCGCCGCGGCGACGGTCGCACCGAAGGAGATCGGATCGAGGCCGTGCTCGTTGCAGAGGAAGTTCGCGTAGGTCAGCGCATCGAGGTCATCGATGCCGGTGTCGGAGCCGAGCGCCCACGCGGCTTCGTATTCGAGGCCGCCGGAGGCGTGCTTGTAGCGCTCCTTGCCCTCGCCCTGCACCGAGAAGTGCGTCGGGTCGATGGTCGAGATGCGGCCGCAGGCGATCGTGCAGCCGAAGCAGGCGCCGTTGCGCACCAGGTTCGGCTTGCCGTCGCTCTGGCGCGGCTCGTACATGGCCTCGCCGGAGATCGCCGAGGCGCCCTCGAACTGGACTTCGCGCCAGTTGCGGGTCGGCATCGCACCGATCTCGTTGATGACGTTCATCAGCACCTGCGTGCCGTACTTCGGCAGGCCGGCGCCGGTGACGGCGTTGTCGGCCAGCACCTTCTTGGCGGCTTCGGAGGCGGCGTGGAACGCGACCGGATCCTTGACCTTGTTCATGCCGATCGTGCCGCGCACGACGACGGCCTTGAGGTTCTTCGACCCCATGACCGCGCCGACGCCGGAGCGGCCGGCCGCCCGGTGCAGGTCGTTGACGATCGCCGCGTACAGCACGCCCTTCTCGGCACCGGCACCGATGGTCGCGACGCGCACCAGCGGATCGTGGTGCTTCTTGTGCACCCAGTGCTCGGTCTCCCAGACCGACTTGCCCCAGATCTCGGCGGCGTCGAGCAGCTCGGCCTTGTCATCGACGATCGACAGGTACACCGGCTTCGGCGACCTGCCTTCGAAAATGATCATGTCCCAGCCGGCGTACTTGAGCTCGGCGCCGAAGAAGCCGCCGGAGTTCGAGCAGGCGATCGCGTTGGTCAGCGGGCCCTTGGTGACCACCGAGTAGCGACCGCTGGTCGAGGCCTCGGTGCCGGTCAGCGGACCGGTGGTCATGATCATCTTGTTGTCGGGCGACAGCGGATCGACCTTCGGATCGGTCTCCTCGACCAGATACTTGGTCGCCAGACCGCGCTGGCCGAGGTAGTCCCTGGCCCAGTCCATGCGCAGCGGCTCGACCGACATCGAGCCCGTGCTCAGGTTGACGCGCAAAACCTTGTTGTTCCAGCCCATCTCTCAGTCTCCCCTGCGCTCAGGCAGCCGTGTTGGCCTTCGCGGCCCAGGCACGCATCTTGTCGAGTCCGGTCCAGCTCGAATCCACGTAGGTGATCGCGCCGGTCGGGCAGGCCTTGGCGCAGGCCGGGTCGCCCTGGCAGAGGTCGCACTTGATGACCTTGCCGGTGGCGGTGTTGTAGTTCACGGTGCCGAACGGACAGGCGATCGTGCAGACCTTGCAGCCGACGCAGGTCTTCTCGTTGACCTCCATCGCGCCGGTGGCCGGATTCTTGGTGATGGCTTCGACCGGGCAGGCATGCAGGCACCAGGCTTCGGCGCACTGCGTGCAGGTGTAGGGCACGAAGCGGCCTTCCTCGTGGAACGCGAACACCTTGATGCGCGACTTCGAGGGATTGAAGGCCTGCTCGTTCTCGTAGGAGCAGGCCATCTCGCACTGCAGGCATCCGGTGCACTTCTGCGGGTCGATGTACAGGGATCGTTGCATCGACAGGCCCTCTCTCTCTTGATGGTTTGTGATGGTCCAGTGGTACTCGGATCGGCAATTCACCGCATTCACGGCGGTTGCCGGCACGCTGCGGCGGGTTCAGCCGCCCGTCATGTTCATGTGGCGCAGGATCACGGGCTGCGCCTTCAGGTTGAAATCGTGTCCCTTGGGCTTGATGTGCATCGCCTCGACGATCGCCTGCTTCAGGCGCTCCGGGTCACCGGGATGGGCGCGCAGCACGTGGCGCAGGTCGACCGAATGCTCCTGACCGAGGCAGAGCAGCAGCTGGCCCTCGGCCGACACGCGCACGCGGTTGCAGTCGCCGCAGAAGTTGTGGCTGTGCGGCGAGATGAAGCCGATGCGGCTCGCACTGCCGCCGACGCGGTAGTACTTCGACGGCCCGCCGGTCTGCTCGGTGGTCGGGATCAGGTCGAAGTGGCCGGCGAGGTCGCGGCGGATATCGTCGGACGAGTAATAGGCCTCGGCACGGTCATGGTCGCCGATGACGCCGAGCGGCATTTCCTCGATGAAGGAGAGGTCGAGCCCCTCGTCGCAGGCGAAGCGCACGAGATCGACGACCTCGTCGTGGTTGCGGTGCTTGAGCACGACGGCGTTGAGCTTGGTGCGCTCGAAGCCGGCGGCCTGCGCGGCGCGGATGCCGCGCAGCACGACCTCGAGATCGCCGGTGCGCGTGATGCGCCGGAAGCGCTCCGGGCGCAGGCTGTCGAGGCTGATGTTGAGGCGGCGCACGCCGGCGGCCTTCAGTTCGGCGGCGTAGCGTTCGAGCTGCGAGCCGTTGGTCGTGATCACCAGCTCGCGCAGCTGCGCCAGCGCGCCGAGCTCGCGCACCAGCGTCATCACGTCGCGCCGCACCAGCGGCTCGCCGCCGGTGAGGCGGATCTTGCGCACGCCGAGTTCGGCGAAGGCCCGGCCGACCGCGGCCATCTCCTCCAGCGTCAGCACCTTCGCGCGCGGCAGGAAGTTCATGTCCTCGGCCATGCAGTACACGCAGCGGAAATCGCAGCGGTCGGTGACCGACAGACGGATGTAATCGATGTGCCGGCCGAAACGGTCGATCAGTTTCGGAGCCGGCGTCTGGAGGGAGTCCGCTGACACTTCGGAAGGCATCCTCTTCTGGGCGTCACCCGGTCCTGACGGTCCGGTGCGCAGGTTCTGGATCGGCGTACATGCAAGGCAGGGGCCAGAGGCCAGGGCGTTTGAGCACAGTTTTGCAAGCACCTGATATTGCCAGCTTGCGCGTCGGCAACCTGCCCCGGCAGCGGCTTTTTGGTGGTACAGACTGTCCCACCGCCTCCGGTACGCACGGCACACGTACCAGCCTAGCAACGCCGGCCG
>JAFEGB010000260.1 GCA_018240295.1 Pseudomonadota bacterium | reverse complement strand
GATGTCGTACATGGAGGCCCTGCCCGACTTCGTGAAGCTGGCCGAGGCCTACGGTCACGTCGGCATGAAGATCGAGCGGCCGGCGGATGTGGAGGGGGCGTTGCGTGAGGCCTTCGCGATGAAGGACCGCACCGTGTTCCTCGACTTCCTGACCGATCCCGAAGAGAACGTCTACCCGATGATCCCTGCCGGCGGCGGCCAGGCCGAGATGCTGCTCGCCGGGCGCGACGCGATGAAGAACGTGCACGAAGAAGGGATGATCCTGGTGTAATCATGCGACACATCATTTCGATCCTGCTGGAGAACGAATCCGGCGCCCTGTCGCGCGTGGCGGGCCTGTTTTCCGCCCGCGGCTACAACATCGAGTCGCTGACCGTCGCGCCGACCGAGGATGAGTCGCTGTCGCGGCTGACGCTGGTCACCTACGGCAACGACGCGATCATCGAGCAGATCGTCAAGCAGCTGAACAAGCTGATCGACGTGGTCAAGCTCGTCGACCTGACCGAAGGGGCGCACATCGAGCGCGAGCTGATGCTCGTGAAGGTGCGCGCGACCGGCGAGCTGCGCGCCGAGATGTTCCGGCTCACCGAGATCTTCCGCGGCCGCATGCTCGACGTGTCCGAGAGCACGTACACGATCGAGATGACCGGTCCGAGCGACAAGCTCGATGCCTTCCTCGGCACCGTCGGTGCCGACAACGTCGTCGAGGTGGCGCGTTCCGGCGTCACCGGCATCGCGCGCGGGCCGAAGGGCCTGCACGTCTGAACGACTGACTCCACCTTCCTGGCGGGGCCGGCCGCTACCAAGGCCTGCCCCGCGCTACCGCCCGCAGGGAACTCCCGCATGAACGTTTACTACGACAAAGACGCCGACCTCTCCCTCATCCAGGGCAAGACCGTTGCCATCATCGGCTACGGCTCGCAGGGTCACGCCCACGCCAACAACCTCAGCGAGTCCGGCGTGCAGGTCGTCGTCGGCCTGCGTGCCGGCGGTGCCTCGTGGCAGAAGGCCGTCAACGCCGGCCTGAGCGTCAAGGAAGTCGACGCCGCCGTCGAGGGCGCCGACGTGGTCATGATCCTGCTGCCGGACGAGAACATCGCCGGCGTCTATCAGCAGATCGAGAAGAAGATCAAGCAGGGTGCGGCGCTCGCCTTCGCGCACGGCTTCAACATCCATTACAACCAGGTCGTGCCGCGCGCCGATCTCGACGTGATCATGATCGCGCCGAAGGCCCCGGGCCACACCGTGCGCTCGACCTACAAGGCCGGCGGCGGCGTGCCGCACCTGATCGCCGTCTATCAGGACAAGTCCGGCGCGGCCCGCGACATCGCGATGTCCTACGCGGTCGCCAACGGCGGCGGCAAGGCCGGCATCATCGAGACCAGCTTCCGCGAGGAGACCGAGACGGATCTGTTCGGCGAGCAGGCCGTGCTCTGCGGCGGCGCCGTCGAGCTGATCAAGGCCGGCTTCGAGACGCTGGTCGATGCCGGCTACGCGCCGGAGATGGCCTACTTCGAGTGCCTGCACGAGCTGAAGCTGATCGTCGACCTGATCTACGAGGGCGGCATCGGCAACATGAACTACTCGATCTCGAACAACGCCGAGTACGGCGAGTACGTGACCGGCCCGCGCGTCGTGACCGAGGCGACCAAGGCCGCGATGCGCCAGTGCCTGACCGACATCCAGACCGGCGAGTATGCGAAGAGCTTCATCCTCGAAAACCGCGCCGGCGCCCCGACGCTGACCTCGCGCCGCCGTCTGACCGCCGAGCACCAGATCGAGGTGGTCGGCGAGAAGCTGCGCGCGATGATGCCGTGGATCAAGGCCAACCGCCTGGTCGACACCAGCAAGAACTGAAGAAGCGCGTCCCGGCGCAGCGCGCCGGCTCGACAGCGGAAGGGAGGGCGCCAGCCCTCCCTTTTTTATGCGTGCTTCGTGCGTGCGACCGCGGTCTGGTCGTCTGCTTTCGTGTACGCCTGCAGGCATGACCGGTTCGCCTGGGATGACCCGAGGGTCACGCGGCGGTTATGGTAGGCTCGGTCCGGACACGCCGCCTGCCGCTCGTGTCGCATCCTTATGAAAGTCGAGGACGCCGTACGCCGATGGATGAAACCCTGCTAGCCCGACTCGGTGCCTGCACGCACCTGCCGACGCTGCCCGCCGTCGCGATGCGCATCATCGAACTCGGCGACGACCCGGATGCCGGCATCGGCGAGATCGCCGACGTGGTCTGCCGCGACCCGGCCCTGACCGCGAAGCTGCTGAAGATCGCCAATTCGCCGCTGTACGCGCAGCGGCGCAAGGTCGAGAACCTGCGCCAGGCGATGATGCTGCTCGGCCTCAACGCCGCGATGACGCTGGCGCTGAGCTTCTCGCTGGTCGGCGGCTTCGGGGCCTCGGCCGGTGGGCTCGACCACCTGCGCTACTGGCGGCGCTCCCTGCTGACGGCGCTGGCCAGCCGCACGATCGGCCTGCAGGCCGGTCTGGGGCAGCACCGCGAGGAACTGTTCCTGGCCGGCCTGCTGCAGGACATCGGCATCCTCGTGCTCGATGCCGCGGCACCGCAGGACTACGCCAGAGGGCTGGACGCCTGCCCGGGGCATCTGGCGCTGGCGCAGGCCGAGCAGGCGGTGTTCGGTGCCGATCACGCCGAGGTCGGGTCCTGGATGCTGGATCGCTGGGGCATGCCCGAATATCTGGTGCTCGCCACGCGCTTCAGTCACGCCCTCACCGCCGGGGCGCTGGCCGACAGCGGCGAGAATGCCCGCTTCTTCGCCTGCACGACGCTGGCCGGCTGGCTCGCCGAGGTCTGGCTGAATCCGCCCGACGAGGCCGGCACCGCGCGCATCGGCATGCTGGCGCAGGACCTGCTCGGACTCGATGCGGCGGCCGTCACCGCCCTGGTCGATGAGATCGGTGCGCAGATTCCGGAAACCTCGGCGCTGTTCGAGATCGAGCTGCCCGATGCCGCGCAGGTGACGGCCGTGCTCGATCACGCCCGCGAGGTGCTGATGGTGCGCAACCTGCAGATCGTCCAGGAGGCCGCCCAGGCGCGCCGCCAGGCCGAGCACATGCAGGAACGCGCCCGCCTGCTGGAGGAACGCTCGCGCCGCGATCCGCTGACCGGGGCCTACAACCGCAGCTCGCTGCAGGAGACGCTGGCGAGCGAATTCCGGCTCGCGACCGAAGGCAACTGGCCGCTGACGCTGGCCTTCATCGATCTCGATCACTTCAAGCGCGTCAACGACACCTTCGGCCATCAGGCCGGCGACGAGGTGCTCTGCGAGATCGTCCGGCGCCTGAACGCGCACATCCGCTGCACCGACATCGTCGCGCGCTTCGGCGGCGAGGAATTCGTGCTGGTGCTGCCGGGCCTGCGCCGCAACGCCGCGCTGACGATGCTGGAGCGCGTGCGCGCCGCCATTGCCGCAGAACCCTGCCGGCTGGCCGAGGACCAGCAGGTGACGGTGACGCTGTCGATCGGCATCGCCACCCACGGCGAGGACAAGCCGTACGAATCGGCCGAGAGCCTGCTGCGCAACGCCGATCGCGCCGTCTACGACGCCAAGCGCAACGGCCGCAACCGCGTCGAGTGCTACCGCGACGACTGAAGCGCCCCGGCATGGTTGGCCGGAAGGCGGGTCGATAGACTAACGGGCCTCTCCGTCCGGATGCCCGGTCCCGTACCGCTCCTCCATCAGCCAGGTCGCAAGCCATGGACACGATGCGTATCGCCCCGCTGCATGCCGCACCCCCGGCCCGGAAATCCGCCGGCCCCGGCGCCGTCCTGCTGCTGAGCCTGATGCTGGCGCCGCTGCCCGCAGCCTTCGTGCTGCCGCCGCCGGCCGTGGCGGCCGAATCCCTGGCGCTGTCCACGGCGATCAACATGGCCGGTCGCCAGCGCATGCTGACCCAGCGCATGACCATGGCCTATGCCCAGATCGGGCTCGACGTGCAGACCGACGAGGCGCGCCAGCGCCTGGAGGCGGCCGTCCAGCAGTTCGAGTCGCAGCTCGCCACGCTGCAGGTGTCGGCGACGACTCCCGAGGTCAAGACGGCCCTGGTGCAGGTCGATGCCCTGTGGCGGCCGTTCCGGGCCATCGTCACGGCAGCGCCGACGCAGGCCGGTGCGCGCGAGCTGATCGTGCAGAACGAGGCACTGCTCGCGGCCGCGCAGGACGTGGTGCTCAGGCTGCAGGCGCAGTCGCAGACCCCGGCCGCGCATCTGGTCGATCTCGCCGGTCGCCAGCGCATGCTGTCGCAGCGCATCGGCAAGTTCTACATGCTGAGCGCCTGGGGACTGGCCTCGCCGGAGCTGAGCGCGGAGATGCAGAAAGCCGGCGAGCAGTTTCGCAGCGCGCTCGATGAACTGCGCAAGGCCCCGCAGAACACCCCCGAGATCAGCGCCGACCTGCAGGAGGTCGACCGGCTCTGGGTCGTCTACGAGCGCGCCTTCCGGCTGCGCGATGGCCAGCAGTACATCCCGACGCTGGTGGCCGTCACCAGCGAGAAGATCCTGCAGCAGATGGACCGCATCACCGGCCTGTACGAAAAGCTGATGGCCGCGAAGTGAGCCCGTGGGCCGTGGCGGGCCGGCTCAGAGCCGTGCCAGCCACGACGCCGGCGAATGCTGCAGCGCGGCGCCGACGATGTAGCCTGCCGTCAGCAGCGCCGCCGCGAACGCCGTCGCCCGCTGCCGGTACGTGCGGCCGTGGCGCAGCGCCACGGCACCGAGTCCGATGTAGACGACGAGCGCCAGCACCTTCGCGCTCAGCCAGCCGTTCACGAACGGATACTGGCCGAGCACCCGCGTCAGGCCGATCGCGCTCGCGAGCAGCACGGTGTCGATCAGCGGCGGCAGCCAGCGTGTCCACGGCGCATGCACGCGCGGCGAGCCGGCGAGCATCCACAACCCGCGCAGCGTGAACAGGCCGAGGCTCAGGCAGACCGCGGTCACGTGGGTGTGATGCAGCGCAAGATACATGCAGGCTTCCTCGGGCTGGCAGGGCCGCCAATGAAAACGCCGCCCGGGCGGGCGGCGTTGTCCGGGCGGCGATCCGGCGATCAGGCCGTTTCGGCGCTGCGGGCCTTCTCCAGCGCGATGCGCGTGCGCTCGAATTCTTCCCAGAGCCCGCGCGGCATGTGCTCGCCGTACTTCGCGAAGTAGGTGCGGATGTCCTCAAGCTCGGCCTGCCAGCGGCCGGCATCGATCGACAGCAGCGCTTCGAGGGTTTCCGGCGATACGTCGAGGCTGGCGGTGTCGATGTCTTCGGCGCGCGGCATCGGACCGATCGGCGTGTCGACGGCTTCGGCCTGACCGGCGCAGCGTTCGAGGATCCACTTCAGCACGCGCAGGTTCTCGCCGAAGCCCGGCCACATGAACTGGCCGTCGGCGTCCTGGCGGAACCAGTTGACGTGGAAGATCTTCGGCAGCTTGTCGGACTTGTCGGCAAACGACAGCCAGTGGCCCCAGTAATCGGCGAAGTTGTAGCCGCAGAACGGCTGCATCGCCATCGGATCGCGGCGCACGACACCGACGGCGCCGGTCGCCGCCGCCGTGGTCTCGGAGGCCACCGAGGCCCCGACCAGCACGCCGTGCTTCCAGTCGCGCGCCTGGAACACCAGCGGCGCGAGTTCGGCGCGGCGACCGCCGAACACGATCGCCGAGATCGGCACGCCGGCCGGGTCATCGATGCGCGGCGAGACGCTTGCGCACTGCTTTGCCGATACCGTGAAGCGCGAGTTCGGATGCGCCGCCGGACCCTTGGCCGCATCGAAGGGATTGCCCTTCCAGTCGATGACCGGCGTCTGGTCCTTGTTCTTGCCTTCCCACCACGGCTGCTGGTCGGCGGTGACGGCGACGTTCGTGAAGATCGTGTCGCGGTCGAGCATCTCCAGCGCGTTGCGGTTGGTCTTGGCGCCGGTGCCGGGTGCGACGCCGAAGAAGCCGGCCTCGGGGTTGATCGCCCACAGCCGGCCATCCTCGCGCAGATGCAGCCAGGCGATGTCGTCGCCGACCGTCCAGACCTTCCAGCCCGGCATCGTCGCCGGCGGGATCAGCATCGCCAGGTTGGTCTTGCCGCAGGCGCTCGGGAAGGCCGCGGCGACGTAGTGCGTCTCGCCCTGCGGGTTCTCGATGCCGACGATCAGCATGTGCTCGGCCAGCCAGCCCTCGCTGCGCGCCTGCCAGCTGCCGATGCGCAGCGCATGGCACTTCTTGCCGAGCAGCGCGTTGCCGCCGTAGCCCGAGCCGATCGACTTGATCGTCAGTTCCTCGGGGAAATGCATGATGAAGCGACGTTCCGGGCTCAGATCCCCGGTCGAGTGCAGGCCCTTGACGAAGCCGCCCTCGCGCTCGATGCGCGCCAGTGCCGCCGCGCCCATGCGCGTCATGATGCGCATGTTGGCGACCACGTACGGGCTGTCGGTGATCTCGACGCCGCAGCGCGAGAGTGGCGAGTCGATCGGCCCCATGCAGTAGGGCACGACGTACAGCGTGCGGCCCTGCATGCAGCCGTCGAACAGCGAGTCGATCTTGGCGTGGGCCTCGTCCGGCGCGATCCAGTTGTTGTTCGGACCGGCGTCCTCGCGATCCTGCGTGCAGATGAAGGTCAGGTGCTCGGTGCGCGCGACGTCGGTCGGGCTGGAGCGGTGCAGATAGCAGTTCGGGTGCGTTTCCTGGTTCAGCGCGACCAGATCGCCGTTGCCCAGCATCAGCTCCACGAGCCCGCGATACTCGGCTTCCGAGCCATCGCACCAGTGGATGCGGTCAGGACGGGTCAGGCGGGCAACTTCTTCTACCCAGGCCTGCAGGGCTTGGTTCGTCGTGCTCATCAGGATGCAGCTCCTCGGACGTGGAAGGTGTTCAGGCGGCCGATGCGGCCCGGACGGCGGGGCAGGAAGCGGGCTCGTGTAGGAATCGTTTTCATCAGCCGGTAAGCCCGCGCAGTTTATCGTCGCCGCGGTACGGCGTGCAAAGACAAGGCGTTGCGGCATGCGCGACCCGCGGCCTTGTCAGTCCGTGGAATTTCCTTATACTTCGCGCCCCCGCTCGCCGGAGTGGCGGAATGGCAGACGCAGTCGACTCAAAATCGACCGCCGCAAGGCATGTGGGTTCGAGTCCCACCTCCGGCACCACGGCAGCATGCAGTGCAGATCATCCCCGCGCCGCAAGCCCCTGCCCTGCCAGCACTTTCCTGCTTGTCCACAGAAGCCGTGGACAAGCCTGTGGAAAACTTCGGGGACAAAATGCCAAGCCCATGCCCGCTCAGGCTTTTTGGCGTGATCGACGGCGCTGCTGCGTAGTTGATCAATGCAATTAAATCAAGGCCTTGCCGGATCATTCCACAAGGCGGCGTGCGCCTGCGCCGGATGCAGCGCGTGCCCCGGGCTTTGTGCATAAGTCAAGTCCCGATGCTGCGGCCGGCTCGACCACGAGACCGGCATTCAGCCGCGATCGAAGCCTGCGTGCGCCTCGAACAGCGCTTCGCTGACCGTCACCGATTCGACCTGCGCGGCCGGCGAGCCGGTCCACAGCCAGTCGTGCAGCTGGCCGACGGCCGGTTCGCTGCCGCAGGCCAGCACCTCGACCCGGCCATCCGGCAGGTTGCGGGCGTAGCCGCTCAGGCCGAGTTCGAGGGCACGTGCCTGCGTGTACGCGCGGAACGACACGCCCTGCACGCGCCCGGAGACATGGAAACGGCGGCAGATCACGGCGGCAGCGGATCGGTGCATGGGGGACTCAGGTGGCCGGCCGGGCCGGGGTGTCGTGGATGGCAGCGGCCGGCTTGGCCGGCTCGCGCAGGTCATCGATCAGCAGTTCGACGCCGGCGGCGGTGACCGGCCCCGTGTAGGTACGCACCAGCTCGCCCTTCGGATTGAGGATGAAGGTCGTCGGCACACCCTTCATCTTCGGGAAGCCCGGCAGCGGCGTGGTGCCGGCCATCATGACCGGATAGCCGAGCTTGTACGGCTCGATGAACTTCGAAAGCATGCCGGCCGTGGTGTTCTCATAGGCGACGCCGACCACCGTTGCATCCTTGCTCTTGTGCTCGGCGTGGAAGGCGGCCAGTTCCGGCAGTTCCTTGATGCAGGGGCTGCACCAGGTCGCCCAGACGTTGACGACCACCCAGCGGCCGCGCAGCGAGGACAGGCTGAGCGTCGAGCCATCGGTGGTCGGCAGGGTCAGATCTACGGGTTCGGCACCGGCGAGGGCCGACGTGAACAGCAGCGTGGCGGCGAGGACGGATCGGCGCACGACAGCTTCTCCTCAAACGAATGAAGGTTTTGTAATCCTAGCGCAGCCTTGCGTCCGGCGGCGGCGCGCACGATCAGCGTGCCAGTGCGCGTCGGGCACCGGCGGTGGGCCCGACCACAGGCGCCACCCCGGAGACGAGCCGGCGCCTGCTTCAGCCACTGACGGGCCGGGCGCTGCAAAGGTTCGACGCCCGGTTGCGGATCACGGCTGCGGCGGATGCCGCTAAGATGCCGCGCGGCGCCGCCGGCCGAGGTCACGGCGACGCCAGCCTCCTCCCTGATCCGGCAGCCTCAGCCGGCTCCCGGCTCCGACCTCGCAGAATCCGGTCCTTCCCCGCATGTCCGCAACCGAAACGCCCTCGTCCAAGCTCTCGTTCACGATCTACCACAACCCGCGCTGCTCGAAGTCGCGCGCCGCCCTCGACCTGCTGAGTCAGCACGGCATCGAGCCGGCCGTCGTGCGCTATCTGGACACGCCGCCGGATGCCGCCACGCTCGCGCAGTTGCTCGATCAACTCGGGCTGGAGCCGCGCGCGCTGCTGCGCAGCGGCGAGGACGAATACAAGACGCTGAACCTGGCTGATCCGGCCCTGAGCCGGGAGCAGCTGATCGCGGCGATGGTCGCGCATCCGAAGCTGATCGAGCGGCCGATCGTCGTGCATGGCGAGCGGGCCGTGCTCGGCCGCCCGCCCGAGCGCGTGCTGGAGCTGCTGCGATGACGGCGCCGACGGCCGAGATTCTGGTGCTCTATTACTCGCGCCACGGTGCCACGGCCGAGATGGCGCGGCTGGT
>JAFEGB010000025.1 GCA_018240295.1 Pseudomonadota bacterium | reverse complement strand
TGATGTGCTTGATCCATTCACGCTCGCACCGGATACCTTCTGCATCGAATTCACGAGCGGCCGCATCTATCCGGATCCGGTGCTGGAGGCGCGGGAGCCGGTGACGTTCGCTGCCGCTGAGGCAACCATCAGACGCCTGCGACTCGACGACGCCGAATGTCGCGGTGTACGCACCGCGCATTTCAGCGACTATCTCGCAGGGGATGTAAGCGCCGATTTCCTGCGCAGGCACAGCCCGTTCGTCTGGTACGAACTGCGCAGGCAGGGCTTGCTGTAACCCACCGCTGCCGCTGTGCTGCTCACTCGCCGTTGCCGCTCGTGGTGTGCGCGAACTCGAAGGCGTCGAAGCAGAGCTGCCCGTCGGGCAGGCCCTGCTGCGCGAAACGCTCGCGCGCGGCGCGCACCATCGCCGGCGGGCCGCTCATGTAGACATCGAAGCCCGAGAGGTCCGGGTAATCGGCGGCCAGCGCCTCGTGCACCCAGCCGGTGCGTCCGCGCCAGTCGTCTTCGGGCAGCGGCTCGGACAGCACCGGCGTGTAGCGCAGGCCCGGCCGGGCGTCGATCCAGCCTTCGACCAGTTCGTGCAGGTACAGCCCGGCGCGGTGGCGTGCGCCCCAGTACAGGTGCACCGGCCGCGTGTGCGGTCCGCTGGCGTAGATCTGCTCGATCATCGCCTTCAGCGGCGCGAAGCCGGTGCCGCCGGCCATCATCAGCAGTGGCCGCGACGAGTCCTCGCGCACGAAGAAGGTGCCGAGCGGCCCCTGCAGGCGCAGGATCGCGCGCTCCTTCATCTCGGCGAACACGTGGGTCGTGAACTCGCCGCCCGGCACCAGGCGCACGTGCAGTTCGAGGAAATCCTCACCGCCCGGGCGGTTGGCGATCGAGAAGCCGCGCCGGCCGCCGCCGCGCAGCAGGATGTCGACGTACTGGCCGGCCAGATAGCGGAAGTTCTCGCTGGCCGGCAGCTTCAGGTACAGGCGCATCACGTCGTCGGCGAGGCGCTGCATCGACACCACGCGCGCCGGCAGCGTGCGCACCTCGATGCCGGGCGGCATGCGCAGTTCGTGCAGCTCGAACACGAGATCGCTGCGCGCCCGCGCCTGACAGAGCAGCACGCGCCCGGTCTCGGCCTCGCGCGGCGACAGCCCCGGCGGCAGGCCCTGCGGATAGTGGTAATCGCCGGACAGCAGCCGCCCGGCGCAGGCGCCGCAGCTGCCGCCGCGGCAGCCGTACGGGATGTGACAACCGGCACGCAGCGCAGCGTCGAGCACCGCTTCGCCGGCCTCGACCACAAACGTGCTGCCGCCCGGCTGCAGACTGACCTGAAACCCCATCCCCGACCCCCGCCTCACCAAAGGCCGCGCATCTTCGCCGATCCGGCGCCGGTGCGGAACCGCACCATGGCGGCCATGCTGCACCTTGCAGCAGGCCGTGACCTTGCGCCAGCGCAAATCCGGATGCGGAGCGCCGGCGTACGTGCGGCTTGCCGCAAACCCGCTGGCAACGCAGGCTGACACCTCCTGCCGCCCGCCCCCATCCGCTCTCCATGCACGCCGATACCGCCGCCCTGCGCCGCCACGTCCTCGCCCGCGCCCCGCTGTGCGCCCCCGGGGACGGCCCCGTGCTCGGGCTGGTGTTCGTGACGCTGTTCGGGGCGCTGGCCCTCGATGCCGCATTCGGCATGACCGGGCAGGTGCTCGGCAGCCTCGCGGTGTGGGCGCTGCTGCTCGTGCTGCTCGCGCGCATGACGCCGGCCTGGCGGCGGACGCTGGTGATCGCCACGGCCTTCGCACTGGCCGCGGAGCTGTTCTTCTCGCTGGTGCTCGGCTGGTACGACTACCAGTTCCTGAACGTGCCGGCCTTCGTGCCGCCCGGCCACGTGCTGCTGTTCCTGCTCGGTCCGGCGCTGGCGTGCCGGCTGCCGCAGTGGCTGGTGATCGCCGTGCCGCTGGCCGCCGGCGCCTGGGCGCTGTGGGCGAGCCTCACCGGCATCGGGCCGTTCGACGGCCTGCTGTGCGCGGTCTTCCTGCTCGCCTACCGCTTCGGGCGCTCGCGGCCGACCTATGCGCTGATGCTGCTGCTGGCGCTGGCGCTGGAGCTCTGGGGCACCGGCCTCGGCAACTGGCGCTGGCAGCCGGTGGTGCCGGGCCTCGGGCTGGCGACGGTCAATCCGCCGCTGCTCGCCGGCACCTTCTACGCGCTGTTCGACATGTACGTGATGCTGAGTGCGCGTGCCTGCCACCGGCACTTCGGCGATCTGCCGGGCGCAGCGCAGCCGGGCGAGCGGTCACGCATGCCACCATAGTGACCGGTCCGGCGGCTCGCGGTGCTACCCTCATGCCTCTGGAGGCCGCGCCGGTACACCCGGTGCATGGCCCCGCATGCGAGGACACCGTGACGGATTCCGGACAGGGCAACACGGCGCAGGGCCAGGCGGCAATGCAGGAGCAGCGGCTGCGGCAGATCGTCGACCAGGCCACCGACACCTTCATCGTCATCGACGCCGCCGGCTGCATCGCCGACGTCAACGCCCATGGCTGCCAGAACCTCGGCTACGCGCGCGAGCAGCTGATCGGCCGCCCGTATGCGCTGCTCGACCCGCTGCAGCCCCCTGCCCGGCTCGCCGAGCTCACTACCGCGCTGGC
>JAFEGB010000259.1 GCA_018240295.1 Pseudomonadota bacterium | reverse complement strand
CTCCCCGAAACGATTAGCCGGTCGTCGGGGGCGAAGGCGCAGGCGTTGATCGAGTCTGAATGTCCCGCGAATGCGAAAGCGAGTACTGCTTGAGGCTGTGCGGTTTCAAATCGTCTGGCCGGTTCATTCAGCGCACCGATGACCGCCGGCCACGTTGCCCCCAGCCCGTGTGAGTCATGCAAGCGGCAGTGCAGCCACTGTGTTCGATAGCACTGCGCATCACTGGCATCTGCCTTTTTCAGGCTGCAATCCCGGAATACGGCGCCGGTCAGTTTCGCGCCAACCAATCGGACGGCATCAGCGCGTACCTGCTGCCATTCCGTATATGAAAGATCGGCGCCTGCAAAGTCGGCATTGTCCAGATCGAGCCAGTGGAAGCGGGAATTATCGATCCTTGCTCCGCGCAACACGGCGCTACGCAGGTTCAGCTTTGGTTTATCCGGATCGCCGAGCAGTTCCAAACCACGCAGATTGGCGCCTTCCAGTCGCACACCAGTGAGCGGCACATGCGGATAACCTTTTTCCATAGCCAGCAGCGCATAGGTCAGCGCGTTTTCGCTGGCCAGTGGTCGGTAGGTATCACGCAGATTGCGCTAGCCGATCTGCACCTGTGCCAAACCGGCTTCCCTCAGCAACTGCCCGAGAAAATCCAGGGTTTCCCGATTCAGCGCCGGCAGTGCCCAGGCATCCGGCTGGTCGTCGAGCAGCGCGCGTTGCAGATGGCAGGCAAGAAAGTATTCCTGCAAGGACGTGTGCGCAAAGCGGAAGCGGTCTTCACCTTCACGCACCAGAAAGGTGGCGGTGCGCAGGTCTTCCTTCAGCAGGCCCCGGTCCTTGTTCGTGTAATGCGCGTCGATTTCCGGTCGCTTGCGCAGATAGTCGATCAGCCACTGCTCCAGTTGCGCGACCGACCATGACTTGTCTCCGGTGCGCCACAGTTCGGCCGCGAATTGTTCCATCAGTTCGCATTTATGCTCCGGCGTCAGATGGTGCTTGCCGGCGTCGCGCTCCAGCCACTCCAGCACCATTTCCCGATACAGCATCACCCCGGAAACGCGCCGGCCTTCGAGTTTCCAGCGTTCGATCTTCGGAATGTGCTGCGTGATCAGACTCAGCGTGTACGGCCGTTCGGCAATCTCGCTCAGGTTGTGGACCGAGCGGATCAGGTCCAGCACCCGCTCGGGGTCGTCATCCGGCAGCGTGTGCTGCAGGTACTCGCGAATCTGTTCTTCGGTGAACGGCAACAGCACCAGCGCCCGGTAGTCGTCCGCCGCGATGCCGTCGCGCCCTTCGGCGGTCAGGAAGGTTTTCTCGTCGCGCAGCGTGCGGAAGTAGTGGCTGCGGCAGCTCAGCAGCAGCCGGCCGGGGCGTTTCCTGTCATCGGCCTTGCGGGCAGCCGCAGGCGGCAGGATGCGGAACAGCTCGCGCGCAAAGCGCCGGCCGTCGGCGTCCGACAGATGCACCAGCACTTCGTCGAGGCCATCGAAAATGGCCAATGCACCTTCTTCGCGCATCAGTCGGATGGTTTCTTCGGCCGTCAGGCGCGAGCCTTTCAGCGACGCATCACCGAGCCAACTGCGGGCAAGGGCGACTTCGATGATTTTCTCCAGCGCCGGCTGTTCCTTCGCCAGATTGCCGACCAGGCGCAGGTCAATGAATATCGGCAAGGGCCACGCCGGATCTTGCTCACGCAAATCCAGCAGATGCGCCGCCAGCGCCTTGCAGGTCGTCGTCTTGCCCATGCCGTATTCGCCGAGCAGCGCACAATAAGGCTGTGCATTCGGGTTGCTCAGCCAGTTTTCCAGATACTCCAGTGCGTCGGTGCGTTCAGGTGCGGGGCCGCGAGCGGACGCATCCGGCTGGAATTTCTCCATGTCGATGCACGAGCCCTGCGTAGGCACGAAAGCCTCGGGCTTGTAATCCAGATGCCGGCGCAAATGTTCGTCCCAGCGCCGTGGCGAGGGTTCCGGCGGCGGAGAAGGCGGCAGGTGTACCTTCAGGGCTTTCAGGATGGCTTGGTACAGCGCATCGGCGAATTCGTCCTTGACCTTGTCGGTCGTGCGCGCCTGAAACGACTTGCCGTTGTGGCGA
The DNA here is from genome assembly GCA_018240295.1 of Pseudomonadota bacterium. Taxonomy (GTDB): domain Bacteria; phylum Pseudomonadota; class Gammaproteobacteria; order Competibacterales; family Competibacteraceae; genus Plasticicumulans. The sequence continues at coordinate 6,876 of JAFEGB010000259.1, read as the reverse complement.
AAAACCTGAATCTCCTCCAGCCCTTTCAGGTCGGAAGCACCACTGAAATCGAGCGGTTTCAGTTCGACCGGCAACGCCGGTTTCAGTGGCTCCGGGCAATCCGCTTTTGCCGCCACGAACTGCGGCAGCTCCTGTTCCGTGATGAACGTGCTGGCCAGAAACGCCGGGCTGACCAGCAACAAGCCGACCTTGCAGCGTGCAATCGCGGATTGAATCTCATCGCGCCAGTGACTGCCGATGACGATGTCCTTGTCCTGCCATTGCTCGAAGCGATATTCCTTCGCGCTTTTGAAGCGGATGCGCAGCCGTTCGAGCAGGTCGCTGACCAGCTTGTCATCGCCATGCGCATACGAAACGAAGTACGGCACGACCAGCCTGCCGTCCGCGTCGCGCTCCGTGAATTCGACCGCTGACTGCGGCATCCGCAGCCTTGCCCCGGCTTCCACTTCGGCCCGCGTGAACCCTGTCGCCGCCGCGACCCGCCCGTCCTCGCCCTCGAACCAGCACCACCGATTCTCCGGCGCCGCCCGCGTCTGCCCGTCGGCTTCGAGCGCCAGTTGCACCCCGGCCTGATCCGCCGCCGCCTTCAGGCGCTGCCGGAACTGCCGCAAGGCCGTCAGCGCCGCCTCGCGCGCCATGCCCTCGAACAGCGCCCCGAGCACCGCCGCCAGCGAAAACCGCCGATCCCCCGCCACCGGCAAGCCCAGCAGCCGCTCGAACCGCTCCTGGTCCGCCCGCCCCATCTGCTCAGCGACCTTGTCGGCGTTGCGGCGCACGACATCCGGGTGCAGGGGTTTCGCGGGCATGGTGGCCTCCGGGGTTCTACGGAATCGATACGGGATCAGCGTAGACGACGGATGGCGTCAGGCAAGTACGGAATGGCTACGAAGTTCGAGGTTTCAGCCGCCCGCTGTGCTCAGGCAGGCGGAAACCTCAGAAAGCTGCAGACTTGGCGGGGCGCGGCGCCATCAGCAGGCTGGCTCGTCAACGGCAGCGGGAAGGCGGACATGAGCACGCTGGAAGAACCGGGCCGTATCGGCAGGGGGAGTGTCCGAGGCCGCGCTGTGCGAAGTGCCCGATTTCGCGTTGTTCCTGCATCAGCGCAGCAAGCGGCGCTGCGTCCGTGTTAAATCGCTCGCGAACGCCGGTCCGAAGCATTCCTTCATCACCACCGGAGGCAATCTGCATGGCCACCGTTTTCGAGTCCCTGCATCCGCAATTCATCACCGACGCCGATGGCGCGCGTGTCGCGGTCGTGCTGTCGCTGGCCGAGTACGAGGCGCTGCTGGAGGACATCGCCGATCTGGCCGCGGTCGCCGAGCGGCAGGACGAAGACTGCGTCAGTTTCGAGGAGCTGAAGGCCGGATTGCGGGCCGATGGACTGTTATGAGCTGGTCTGGAAGCGCTCGGCCGAGCGGGAGCTGCGCAAGCTCCCCCGCGAGGTCATCGCGGCACTGGTGTTGCTGGCCGAGGGGCTTGTGTGCGATCCGTATCCGCCCGGAGCCCGCAAGCTCGCTGGCGCCCGGCATACCTGGCGGGTGCGCTCCGGCGACTACCGCCTGATCTACACCGTCGAGGATGCCCGGCTGGTCGTGCAGGTCATCCGCGTCGGTCATCGGCGCGAGGTGTATCGCTGAACCTCTGCCGCCCCGGCCTTGCACCAGGGCGGAGATGACGGGCAAGGCTGCCTGCCCGCGGAGTGGAAATCAGACCCCGACCGGCCGGTTCTCCGGATGGAATCCGAGCCGCGTCGACAGCTTCTCGCCGGCCTGACGGATCAGCGTCACCCAGACTTCACGACGGCGTTCGATCGGGGCCGAGACCGAGATGCCGGCGACGATGTGGTTCGTCGAGTCGCGGATCGGCACGCCGATGCAGCCGACGCCGAGTTCGGCTTCCTGGTCATCGAGCGCGTAGCCCTGCTGCAGCGCGTTCTTGACCGAGCGCCACAGCGCCGTCGGGTCGGTGATCGAGTGCGGCGTGCACGAGGGCAGGCCGGTGCGTGCGGCGTATTCGAGGCAGGCTTCGGCGCCGCCTTCGGCGAGGAACAGCTTGCCGACCGCGGTGACGTGCAGCGGCGCCCGGCCGCCGATCATCTGCTCGACGCGCATCATGCGGTTCGGCACCACGCGCTCGACGTACACGACCTCGTCGCCCTCGCGCACGATCAGGTTGACCGTCTCGCCGGTCTCGTTGCGCAGCCATTCCATGATCGGGCGCGCCTCGCGGCGGATGTCGAGCCGGCCCTGCACGCGCGAGCCGAGCTGCAGCAGCTTCACGCCCAGACGGTAGTGGCCCGAGGAACTACGTTCGACGAACCCGTGCTCGGCCAGCGAGGCGAGGATGCGGAAGGCTGTCGATGGATGCAGGCCGGTCTCGGCCGACAACACCTTGAGGCTGACCGGATTGTTGTTGGCGGCGATTGCATCCAGCAGCCGGGCGAGCCGATCAATGACCTGAATGGACGAGGTCGTCTGCATGACCATTCCGAAACTCCACGCGCATTGCTGATCGAGTAAAGACGTTTTGCATCACGAAAAATAGTCTATTGCACTGCACAAAAAATTGCTACTCCTGATGCGGGGCATGAAGATGTTTTCACGATGCGAATGCGGACAGGCCAATTTCTGCTTTGGTCTGGCCATTGATCCAGACGGCTGGCGTTTTTTCCCGGACTGCGGTAAACAGTCGGGCGCAGAATGCACATAAACTCCGCAGGGAATGCAGGGTTGAAGCCACACCAGGAGCCCGCGGCCGGCGCATCCGGTCGGGAGATGAGAGGTAAGACCAATGACTGACGACGCGACCCGCGCATTGCGCGACGCGATAGCCCGCGGCGTGCCCGAACGGCTGATCCTGGCCGATATCGAGGACCTGCGCCCCTACGAGTGCGATGGTCTGACCGCCTACCGCACCGTGCCGCGCCTCGTGGTGCTGCCGGAGACCGCCGAACAGGCCGCGCACGTGCTCGCGACCTGCCACGAGCGCGGCGTGCCGGTGGTCGCGCGCGGGGCCGGCACCGGGCTTTCGGGCGGCGCGATGCCGCATGCCGACGGCGTCGTGCTGTCGCTCGCCAAGTTCAACCGCATCCTCGGCATCGACCCGCAGAACCGTACCGCGCGCGTGCAGCCGGGCGTGCGCAACGTCGCGATTTCGCAGGCCGCCGCGCCGCTCGGCCTGTACTACGCGCCGGACCCGTCCTCGCAGATTGCCTGCACGATCGGCGGCAACGTCGCCGAGAACGCCGGCGGCGTGCACTGCCTGAAATACGGGCTGACCGTGCACAACATCGTTGCGCTCGACGTGCTAACCATCACCGGCGAGCGCCTGACGATCGGGGCCGGCGCGCTCGATCAGCCCGGCTACGACCTGCTGGCGCTGCTGACCGGCTCCGAGGGCATGCTCGCGGTCATCGTCGAGGTCACGGTCAAGCTGCTGCCGAAGCCGCAGGTCGCGCAGGTGGTCATGGGCGTCTACGACCGCGTCGACGCCGCCGGCGTCGCGGTCGGGCGCATCATCGCCGCCGGCATCACGCCGGGCGGGCTGGAGATGATGGACAACGGCTGCATCCGCGCCGCCGAGGACTACCTGCACGCCGGCTACCCGGTCGAGGCTGCGGCGATCCTGCTGTGCGAACTCGACGGCACGGCCGAGGAGGTTGCCGAGGACCTGGCGCGCGTCGAGGCGCTGATGCGCGATGCGGGTGCAAGCGACATCCGTATTTCGCAGAGCGAGGAAGAGCGCCTGCGCTTCTGGGCCGGGCGCAAGGCGGCGTTCCCGGCGGTCGGGCGCATCTCGCCGGACTACTACTGCATGGACGGCACGATCCCGCGCAAGGAGCTGCCGAACGTGCTGAACCGCATCGAGGCGCTGAGCCAGCGCTACGGCCTGCCGGTCGTGAACGTCTTCCACGCCGGCGACGGCAACCTGCATCCGCTGATCCTGTTCAACGGCGGCGATCCGGCGCAACTGCACCGGGCCGAGCAGCTCGGCGGCGAGATCCTCGAACTCTGCGTCGAGGTCGGCGGGGCGATCACCGGCGAGCACGGCGTCGGCTTCGAGAAGATCAACCAGATGTGTTCGCAGTTCGCGAAGGACGAACTCGTGCAGTTCCACGCGCTGAAGGCCGCATTCGACCCCAAGGGCCTGCTGAACCCCGGCAAGGCCGTGCCGACGCTGGCGCGCTGCGCCGAGTACGGCGCGATGCGCATCAGCCACGGCGAACTGCCGTTCCCGGAACTGGAGCGCTTCTGAGCGCGCTGTCCGGCCACGAACGAGAGAACACACGATCCATGAATGCGCAAACCAGTCTCAACCGGGATTTGACCGAAGACCTGCGCCGGCGCGTGCTCGACGCCGCCGAGACGCGCACGCCGCTCGCCATCCGCGGCAGCGGCAGCAAGGAGTTCTACGGCCGCGGCGTGCGGGGCGAGCTGCTCGATGTCAGCGGCCATCGCGGCATCGTCAGCTACGAGCCGACCGAGCTGTACCTGACCGCGCGTGCCGGCACGCCGCTCGCCGAGATCGACGCGGCGCTCACCGACAGCGGCCAGATGCTCGGCTGCGAGCCGCCGGCCTTCGGGCCGGGCGCGACCGTCGGCGGCACGGTCGCCGCCGGCCTGTCCGGACCGCGCCGGCCCTATGCCGGCTCGGTGCGTGACTACGTGCTCGGCGTCAAGGTGCTCAACGGCCGCGGCGAGGTGCTGCGCTTCGGCGGTCAGGTCATGAAGAACGTCGCCGGCTACGACGTATCCCGGCTGATGGCCGGTGCGCTCGGCGGCCTCGGCGTGCTGCTCGAAGTCTCGTTCAAGGTGCTGCCGCGCCCGGTCGCCGAATGCACGCTGGTGCAGGAAGCGACTCAGGCCGAGGCGATCGAGCGCCTGAACCGCTGGGCCGGTCAGCCGCTGCCGCTGTCGGCGAGCGCCTGGGACGACGGCCGCCTGAGCGTGCGTCTCTCCGGCGCCGCGGCGGCAGTCGAGGCGGCGGCACACACGCTCGGCGGCGAGCGGCTCGATCCGGTCGCGGCCGAGGCGGTGTGGGCGGCGCTGCGCGAACAGACGCATGCGTTCTTCGCCGGCGACGAGCCGCTCTGGCGCCTGTCGGTGGCACCGGCGAGTGCCGCGCTCGCACTGCCGGGCGCGCAACTCATCGAGTGGGGCGGGGCGCAGCGCTGGTGGCGCGGCGACGGCGAGGCGGCCGGGCTGCGCGCCCGCGCGGCGGCTGCCGGCGGTCACGCGACGCTGTTCCGCGGCGGCGAGCGCAGCGGCGAGGTGTTCCAGCCGCTGGCGCCGGGACTCGCGAAGCTGCAGGCCGAACTCAAGCGCTCCTTCGATCCGCACGGCATCTTCAATCCCGGCCGGCTGTACGCCGGGCTCTGAGCGCTGCGGCGCCGAACCCGTACAAGAAAGAACACACCACACCACCATGCAGACCACCCTGGCCGATTTCATCCGCGGCACGGCCGCCGGCGACGAAGCCGAAGCCATCCTGCGCACCTGCGTGCACTGCGGCTTCTGTACCGCCACCTGCCCGACCTACCAGCTGCTCGGCGACGAACTCGACGGGCCGCGCGGACGCATCTACCTGATGAAGCAGGTGCTCGAAGGCCACAAGGCCACCGAGCGCACGCAGACCCACCTCGACCGCTGCCTGACCTGCCGCTCCTGCGAGACCACCTGCCCGTCCGGCGTGCGCTACCACCACCTGCTCGACATCGGCCGTGCCGTGGTCGAGGAACAGGTCGGCCGGCCGCCGCTGCAGAAGTTCCTGCGCTGGTCGCTGCGTCAGGTGCTGCCCTACCCCGAGCGCTTCACGCCGCTGCTGCGCATCGGGCAGGCCTTCCGGGGCGTGCTGCCGGCGCCGCTGCAGGCGAAGCTGCCGCCGAAGCGCGAGGCCGGCAGCTGGCCGAAGTCCGCGCACGCGCGGCGCATGTACGTGCTCGATGGCTGCGTGCAGCCGGGGATCGACGCCAACATCAACGCCGCGACCGCGCGCGTGCTCGACCGGCTCGGCATCCGCGTCGAGGTCGCGCCGCGCGACGGTTGCTGCGGGGCGGCGAGCTTCCACCTCGATGCGCAGGACGAGGGCCTGGCCTTCGCGCGCCGGCGCATCGATGCCTGGTATCCGGCGATCGCCAGCGGCGAGGTCGAGGCGATCATCAGCACCGCCTCGGGCTGCGGCGCCTTCATCAAGGACTACGGCCACCTGCTGCGCGACGATCCGGCCTATGCCGAGAAGGCTGCGCGCGTGTCGGCCGCCGCGAAGGATCTGGTCGAGATCCTCGCCGCCGAGCCGCTCGAAAACCTGTCGCTCAAGCCCGGGGGCAAGACGGCCTTCCACTGCCCGTGCACGCTGCAGCACGCGCTGAAGCTCGCCGGCAAGGTCGAGGCGGTGCTGACGCGCTTGGGCTTCCCGCTGACGGCGGTGCCGGATGCGCACCTCTGCTGCGGTTCGGCCGGCACCTACTCGATCACGCAGCCGGAGCTCTCGAAGCAGTTGCGCGACAACAAGATCCGCGCGCTCGAATCCGGCGCGCCGGATCGCATCGCCACCGCCAACATCGGCTGCCTCGCGCATCTGCAGACCGGCACGCAGAAGCCGGTGCAGCACTGGATCGAGGTCATCGACGCGGCGCTGGCCTGAGCGCCTGCCGCCCGGCAGGGATGATCCGCTTCCCTGCCGGCCGCATTGGTATCTACACAACCTGCCGCATCGGTTCCCGAACTTGTCCGGACAGCGCGGACGGATCAGAACGACGGCAAGACGTTGATGAACAAGCCCCTCCCCCCTCGCGGGGGAGGGGTTGGGGAGAGGGGGCAAGGTCCGGGCGCAGTGCCGGCGTCTCCCCCTCTCCCCCGGCCCCTCTCCCGCAAGGGG
>JAFEGB010000258.1 GCA_018240295.1 Pseudomonadota bacterium | reverse complement strand
CGGCGCGAGCTCAGATGCGCCTGCGTCGGCGGCGACAGCCACGTGCCGCTCGGCTTCGTGTCGCTGACCGAGGATCTGATGATGGTGGCGATGGCGGTGTGGATGGGGCTGAAGTATCTGTGGCCCCTGCTGTAAAGCCGGCGGGAGCGGGCCTCTGTCCGCACAAGTCCGCCCGCCTTGGCCTGCTGCATCTCCGGCTGCCCGCCGCGCTGCCCGTCCGGGTCCGGCGGTTTCGCATTTCTTGACCGGACCACCCATGCCACCACCGGCCGAAATCCTCTAAGGTGTCCGACCCCGCGCCGCAGGCCGGTGCGGGGACGGTGCCGGCGCTTCCGCCGCTGCGGCACCGGCAGCGACAGCGAGGCAGTGATCATGAAGGCATCCACGGCGCCGCGGCCGCAGGCCGGGCGCAGGCTCGGGCTCGAAGAGGTTCTGCGGCTGCTGGTCGAGGACGGCGAGATCAGCGAGGCGAGTGCGGCCGAACTGCGCAAGCAGCGCACGCGCAGCGCGAACAGCGCGCATCCGCTGGTGTTCATCGGCGAGCAGCGCCTGCCGAGCGCGCAGCAGCCGAAGCGCGTGCTCAGCACCGAGATGCTGACCGAATGGCTCGCCGGGCGCACCGGCTTTCCGTACTTCCACATCGACCCGCTGAAGATCGACGTGTCCAAGGTCTGCGGCGTCGTCTCGCACGCCTACGCCACGCGCTTCCACATCCTGCCGGTCGCGGTCAGCGACACCGCCGTCACCATCGCCACCGCCGAGCCCTTCGACCGCGAATGGCAGAGCGTGCTCGAACAGGGGCTGCGCCTGAACATCCGGCCGGTGATCGCCAATCCGGCCGACATCGTCCGCTATCTCGCCGAGTTCTACAGCCTCGCGCGCTCGGTGCAGTCGGCGATGAAATCGCCGCAGTCGCTGCCGAGCGCGATCACCAACTTCGAGCAACTGGTCAAGCTCGGCGGCAAGCACGGCGTCGATGCCAACGACCGCGCCATCGTCCACATCGTCGACTGGCTGCTGCAGTACGCCTTCGAGCAGCGCGCCAGCGACATCCACATCGAACCGCGTCGCGACGAATGCCTGGTGCGCTTTCGCATCGACGGCGCGCTGCACCTCGTCTATCAGGGACCGATGGCGGTGATGGTCGCGGCGATCAACCGCATCAAGCTGCTCGCGCGCATGGACGTGGTCGAGAAGCGCCGGCCGCAGGACGGGCGCATCAAGACCGGCACGCCGAACGGCGAGGAGATCGAGCTGCGCCTGTCGTCGATGCCGACCGCCTTCGGCGAGAAGCTGGTGCTGCGCATCTTCGATCCGAACGTGCTGCTGAAGAGCCGCGCCGAACTCGGCTTCTCGGACGAGGAAAACCGCCTCTGGAGCGGACTCGTGCACCGGCCGCACGGCATCGTGCTGGTCACCGGCCCGACCGGCTCGGGCAAGACCACGACGCTGTACTCGACGCTGCGCGAGCTGGCGACGCCCGAGGTCAACGTCTGCACGATCGAGGACCCGATCGAGATGGTGTACCCGTATCTGAATCAGATGCAGGTACAGCCGAATCTCGGCATCGACTTCGCGCTCGGCGTGCGCACGCTGATGCGTCAGGACCCGGACGTGATCATGGTCGGCGAGATCCGCGACCTCGAAACCGCCGAGATGGCGGTGCAGGCGGCGCTGACCGGGCATCTGGTGCTGTCGACGCTGCACACCAACGATGCGCCCGCGGCGGTCGTGCGCCTGATGGACCTCGGCGTGCCGCCCTACCTGATCCGCTCGACCGTGCTCGGCGTGGTCGCGCAGCGGCTGGTGCGCACCGTCTGTCCGCACTGCGCCGAACCCGAGCCGGTCGATGCCGCCGCCTGGGAAGCCCTGGTGCGGCCGTGGTCGGTGGCGATGCCGGCGCAGTCCATGCGCGGTGCCGGCTGCCTCGAATGCCGGATGACCGGCTTCCGCGGCCGCACCGGTCTGTACGAGATGCTGATGCTGAGTCCGGAGCTGGCCCTGCACGTCGATTCGCCGCTCGATCTGGACGCGATGCGCGCGCAGGCGATCCGCGAGGGCATGCGGCCGCTGCGCATCGCCGGTGCGCTGAAGGTCGCCGCCGGCCTGACGACGATCGACGAGGTCGCCCGCAACACGCCGCCGGTCGGCAGGGGCTGAGGTCGCCGGCGGCGCTGTTGCGCGCTGGCAACGGATCGCTGCGATACAAGGCCCTTATCAACTTTTCATCATTGGTGCGCCGCCGCATGCCGGTGGCGGCTGCTTAAATGCGGACGGCGAATGAACGTCACGCGTGCGGGGCCGCGCGCACTGCAAAGCCTCTCTCCAGGGAAGGGGCAACAAACCGGGGAGTGACCGAACATGCCTGATTCCGCGATTCTCGCCGGCACCGGCGAACGGCGCGGCGCTGCCGTACCGATGGACCCCCCTGCTGCCATGCCCCCCGTCCGGCCCGATCCCGAACTCGCCGCGCTCGCGGCCCGCCTGAGCCCGGTGCATCTGCGCCAGCGCCTGAACATGGAGGGCGCGCACGGCAAGGCCGTGTTCGGCTACGGCCGCACCTTCTTCCATCTCGAAAACTGGTACTCGATCCACGCGCTGATCCGCGGCGTGCTGAAGCTCGGCGGCCTCTACGGCCGGGGGCTGCGCAACGCGCTCGCGATCGCCGTGACCCGGCACGAGGCGCGGCTGCCGGCGCTGCCGGCGGCCTTCGACGGCCTGCGCGTGCTGCAGCTGTCCGACCTGCACCTCGATGCCTCCGAGGCCTTCGTGCATGCGCTGGCCGAGCGCGTGCGCGGCGTCGAGGCCGACCTGACCGTGCTCACCGGCGATTTCCGCTACCGCACGCACGGCGACTGGCGCCCGGCGCTCGAACGGCTCGAACGCCTGCGTCCGCAGCTGCCGGGCGAGGTCTACGCGATCCTCGGCAACCACGACACCGTGCGCATGGTGCCGCGCATCGAGTCGCTCGACATCCGGCTGCTGATGAACGAGCACGTGACGCTGACGCGCGCCGACGCGCGCCTGCACCTCGCCGGCATCGATGATCCGCACTTCTTCGAGGCCGGCAACATCGAGCGCGCCGCCGACGGCATCCCGGCCGAGGACTGTGCGATCCTGCTGTCGCACTCGCCGGAAACCTGGTGGCAGGCCGCGCACGCCGGCTTCGACCTGCTGCTCGCCGGCCACACGCACGGCGGTCAGGTCTGCCTGCCCGGCGGCCTGCCGCTGATGCTGAACGCCGACTGCCCGCGCGCCTACTGCCGCGGTCCGTGGCGCTACCGCGACATGCTCGGCTACACCTCGACCGGGGCCGGTTCGTCGATCGTCGGCGTGCGCTACAACTGCCCGCCGGAGATCGTCGTGCACACGCTGCGCCGGGGCTGAGGCCGCTGCGCTTCAGTAGGGCTGGCGGCGGATGTGCAGCCGGTACAGCAGGCGCGACAGCAGCAGTTCCAGCACCACGAACGCCGCCACCAGCGCGGCGATGACCCAGCCATCGAGCGCCAGGGTCTCGCGCACCGCCAGCAGCGGCAGCAAGGCCTCGGGGACCTGGTCGATGCCGAGGGCCTGCGCGCTCGATGCAAGGCCGAGCCGGCGCTTCAGAAAACTTGAAAGGAGATCGCCGAGCATGGCCGCGGCGCCGATCAGCAGGCCGATCTCCGCCGGCCAGCCGAGCAGCAGCGCAGCGAGCGTGCTGGCCAGCAGCGCCACGCCGAGGCCGCGCCAGGTCTTGCTCGGACCGAACAGCGGCCGGCCGTCGAGGAAGCGGCGGCCGCCGTCGATCGGGTGATCGCCGGCGGTATCGAGCACGCGCGTCGCCAGCACCGGCGCGCCGTTGGCGACGAACAGCAGGAACAGCAGCTGCAGGGCTTCGATCACGCAGGCTCCGGTGCACACGGGGACGGTCGGGCGATGCGCCGGAATGCGAGTGTCCGCGAGCTTCGCTGCCGATGCCAGTCGTGCGCTTGCCATCGTTCAAATAAATGCAACGAAACCTTCATCCGGGGCTTGCCTGCCCGGGAGTGGCTCCGTAAGATGCGCGCCGTCGTCACCGACGACACCTGGACGACCCCGGAAGGGACGCTCCACAACGATTCATGCGGGAATAGCTCAGTTGGTAGAGCGCAACCTTGCCAAGGTTGAGGTCGCGAGTTCGAGCCTCGTTTCCCGCTCCAGATTTCACGAAAAACCCCGGTCCCGCGACCGGGGTTTTTTGTTGCGCACCGGTAACGATCGCGAGCGCGATCACGGCCCCGGCGCAGGCGGGCCGGGCTGTGCTTTCTGCTAGCATCCGGCGTTCCGGTACCACGGAGCGCGCTCATGACCGATCCGTCCGCCACACCGGTGCTGCCGGCCGCCGTCGTCCACGGTTGCGCCGCCGGTCCAGCGGTCCCCGACGTGCTGCTGATCCACGGCGCCGGCGGTGATCATCGCCACTTCCCGCCGGCCCTGACCGATCTGCCCGGTGTCCGGGTGCATGCACTCGACCTGCCCGGTCACGGCGCGGCCGAGGGGCGCTTTGCCGACAGCGTCGAGGTCTACGCCGATGCCGTCGCCGCCTACGTCGAATCCCGCGGGCTCGCGCGTGTCGTGCTCGCGGGGCACTCGATGGGCGGGGCGGTGGTGATGACGCTGGCGCTGCGCGCGCCGGCCTGGCTGCGGGCGCAGGTGCTGATCGGCACCGGCTCGCGGCTGAAGGTGCTGCCGGTGCTGTTCGACCTGATCGACGACGACTGGCCGGGCGCGGTCGCGACCATCGTCAGCGGCCTGTTCGGGCCGGATGCCGATCCGGCGCAGGTCGAGGCCGTGCGCGGGCGCTATCTCGACGGCCCGCCGGCGCGGCTGCGCGCCGACCTGCGGGCCTGCACCCGCTTCGATATCGGCGAGCGGCTCGGCACGCTGCGCCTGCCGACGCTGGTGGTCTCGGGCGCGCTCGATGTCATGACGCCGCCGAAGTACGGCCGCGCGCTCGCCGCAGCGATCCCGGGCGCGCACCACGTCGAGATCGCCGGGGCCGGGCACATGCTCGCGCTCGAACGGCCGCAGGCGGTGCGCGCCGCCCTCGCCGGATTCCTCACCACGCTCGATCACGCTCAGGAGTGATGCCGCCATGCGCTACCGGCTCGGGGATCGTCGCGTCGTCTGTCCCGCGGACGGCGACTGGTTCATCGCCGATGACGCACTGGTCATCGGCTCGGTGACGCTCGGCGTCGAGGCGAGCATCTGGTATCGCGCCGTCGTGCGCGGCGACAGCGAGCAGATCAGCATCGGCGCGCGCTCGAACGTGCAGGATGGCGCCGTGCTGCACGCCGATCCGGGCTTTCCGCTGACGATCGGGGCCGACGTGACGGTCGGGCATCTGGCGATGCTGCACGGCTGCACGATCGGCGACGGCACGCTGGTCGGCATCCAGAGCACGATCCTCAACGGCGCCGTGATCGGCGAGGGCTGCCTGATCGGCGCGCACACGCTGATCCCCGAGCGCAAGGTGATCCCGCCGCGCTCGCTGGTCATGGGCGTGCCGGGGCGCGTGATCCGGGAACTGGACGAGGCCGCCGTGGCCGGATTGCTGCGCTCCGCCGCGCATTACGTCGCCAATTTCCGCCGCCACCGCCTGGACCTGCAGGTCCAGGACTGAAAGCGCCCGCCCCACGGGCGCACGCGATCAGGAGAACCATGGAAAGAACCTTGGAAGCCGTGCAGGGAACCGCTGCCGCGCCGGCAACTGCGATCAGTACGGCCGCGCTGCGCGAGCGGCTCGATGCCATCATCCGCCAGCTCGGCAGCATCATCCTCGGCAAGGAGCCGGCGCTGCGCCTGGCGCTCGCCTGCCTGCTCGCGCGCGGCCACCTGCTGATCGAGGACCTGCCCGGCATGGGCAAGACCACGCTCGCGCAGGCGCTGGCGCGCACGCTCGGGCTCGAATACCGGCGCATCCAGTTCACCAGCGACATGCTGCCGGCCGACATCCTCGGCGCTTCGGTCTACGACCGCGAGCAGGGCGCCTTCGTGTTCCATCCGGGGCCGGTGTTCGCGCAGCTCGTGCTCGCCGACGAGATCAACCGCGCCTCGCCGAAGACGCAGAGCGCGCTGCTCGAAGCGATGGAGGAAGGTCAGGTCACCAGCGAGGGTCACACGCGGCGGCTGCCGCAGCCGTTCTTCGTGATCGCGACGCAGAACCCGGCGACCCAGCTCGGCACCTTCCCGCTGCCGGAATCACAGCTCGATCGCTTCCTGCTGCGCGTGCGCCTCGGCTACCCGGATCCGAAGGCCGAGCGCGCGCTGCTCGCCGGCGAGGACCGCCGCCGCCTGCTCGACCGGCTGCCGGTGCTGATCGATCCGCCCGGGCTGCTGCTGCTGCAGGCGCGCGTCGAGCGCGTGCATGCCGCCGACGTGCTGCTCGATTACGTGCAGGCGCTGATCTCGGCGACCCGCCACGGCGGCCAGTTCGAGACCGGCCTGTCGCCGCGCGCCGGGCTGGCGCTGCTGCGGGTCGCGCGTGCCTGGGCGCTGCTCGCCGGGCGGGATCACGTGCTGCCCGAGGACGTGCAGGTGACGCTGCCGGCGCTCGCCGGGCATCGCCTGCGCCCCGGCGCGCAGAACGCCGGCGCGCGGGCCGACGAGCTGCTGCAGCGCCTGGTCAACTCGGTGCCGCTGCCGGTCTGATCGATGAGCGTCGAACCGCGCATCCTGCGCTGGCACCGTCGCCGGCATCCGCTGCTGCGCACCGCGCATCCGCTGACGCGGCGTTCGATCTACATCCTGCCGACGCGCACCGGGCTCGTGTTCACCGCGGTGCTGCTGGCGATGCTCGGCTGGTCGATCAACTACAACGCCAGCCTCGGCTTCGCGCTGGTGTTCCTGCTCGGCACGATCGCGCTTGAGGCGATGCGTCGCACGCACGACAACCTGCTCGGGCTGACCGTGCATCCGCCGCTGGCCGAGCCGGTGTTCGCCGGCGACACCGCGTTCATCCGCCTGCGTCTGGAGGCCCCGGCCGGCGAAATCCGCTACGGCGTGGTCGTGCGCACCGCCGCCGGCGTCGAGACCGGCGGCGATCTCGACGGACCGCTGGCCGCGCTCGACCTGCCGGTGCCGGCGCAGCGCCGCGGGCGGCTCGCGAGCGGGGCGCTGCGCGTGTCGACCTGCTTTCCGCTCGGGCTGTTCACGGCCTGGACCTGGGTCGAGTTCCAGCCTTCCGGGCTGGTCTGGCCGCAGCCGGCCGGCGTGGCGCAGCTGCCGGCCGGCACGCACGGCAAGCCGCAGCAGCAGCCGGCGCGCACCGAGAGCGCCGGTGACGAGGACTTCGCCGGCCTGCGGCCCTGGCGGCGCGGCGATCCGGCCACGCACGTCGCGTGGAAGCCGTCGGCGCGCAGCGGCCAGCTGCAGGTCAAGCAGTTCAGCGCGCCGCCCGGCGGCGACGAGCTGATGCTCGATCTGGCGAGTGCGCCCGGCGACGGCATCGAGGCGCGGCTGTCGCAGCTGACGCTGTGGACGATCGAGGCCGACCGGGCCGATGTGCGCTTCGGCCTGCGCCTCGGCGCCACGGAACTCGCGCCGGCGCGCGGCAGCGCGCACCGCTTCGAGGTGCTGGAGCGCCTGGCGCTGTACGGGGAGGGCGCCGATGCGGCCTGAAGCCTGGACCCGCCCGGCACCCGGTGCCCGGCTCTACGGCCTGCCGGGGCTCGCGCTGCTCTGCGCGATGGCGCCGCATGTGACGGTCGTGCCGCTGTGGCTGGCGGCGGTGTTCATCGCCACCGGCCTCTGGCGGCTCGGCGCCGAGGCACGCGACTGGGCGCTGCCGAACCGCTGGCTGCTGGCGGCGGCGACCGTCGCGCTGTGCGGCGCGATCGGCTGGCAGTACCGCACGCTGTTCGGGCGCGAGGCCGGCGTCGCGCTGCTGTACGCGATGACCTCGCTGAAGCTGCTCGAATGGCGCGTGCACGGCGGGCAGCGCGATGCGCTGGTGCTGATGCTGCTCGGCTATCTGCTGGTCATGGCGCGCATGCTCTACGACCAGGGCCCGGTGACGGCGCTGTGGGCGCTGGCGAGCGTCGCGCTGACGCTGGCCGCGCAGGTGCGCGTCGCGAGCGACGGCGGCGGACCGCCGGTGGCCGCCGTCGCGCGGCTGGTCGGCGGTCTGCTCGCGCGTGCCGTACCGCTGGCGCTGGTGCTGTTCGTGCTGTTCCCGCGCGTGCCGGGGCCGCTTTGGAGCCTGCCGCAGGATGCTGCCGCCCGCACCGGCGTCGGCGAGGACATGTCACCGGGCACGATCGCCGAGCTGAGCCGCTCCGATGCCGTCGCCTTCCGCGTGCGCTTCACCGGCGGCCTGCCGGCTGCGGATCGTCGCTACTGGCGCGGGCCGGTGCTCGATCGCTACGACGGCCGCACCTGGCGCATGAGCGAGGAACTGCCGGGCGAGCACTTTCCGCAGACCGAAGCCAGCCAGGCGCTGAGCTACGTGGTCACGCTCGAACCGAGCGGCCGGCGCTGGCTGTACGCGCTCGACCTGCCGGACTCGCTGCCGGCGCAGACCGGCGTCACCGCCTCCGGCATGCTGATGCGGCGCAGCGCCGTGACCGAGGTCGTGCGCTACGAGCAGCGCTCGGTGCTCGAATACCGCACCGGGCCGCTGACGAGCTGGGAGCGCAGCCGCGCGCTGCGCCTGCCGTCGACGGCTGCGCCGCGCGCGCAGGCCCTGGGGCGCGAGTGGCGCACGCGTTTCGCCGATCCGGCCGAGCGCGTGCAGGCGGCGCTGACGATGTTCCGGCGCGAGCCCTTCCGCTACACGCTGTCGCCGCCGCTGACGCCGACCGATGCAGTCGATGAATTCCTGTTCGATACCCGCGCCGGCTTCTGCGAACACTACGCCGGCGCCTTCGTGGCGCTGATGCGTGCCGCCGAGGTGCCGGCGCGCGTGGTCACCGGCTATCTCGGCGGTGAGCCCTCGCCGGGCGGCGATTACTTCATCGTCCGCCAGTCCGACGCCCACGCCTGGGCCGAGGTCTGGCTGGAGGGCCGCGGCTGGACGCGCATCGACCCGACCGCGGCGATCGCGCCCGAGCGCGTCGAGCGCGGCACGGCCTCGGCGATCCCGGACCCCGACAGCCTGTCGCTGCTGTCGCGCCGCGGCGAGAGCTGGGTCGCGATCGCGCTGCTCAAGCTCGATGCGCTCGAATATGCGTGGAACGAATGGGTGCTCGCCTACGGTCCCGAACGTCAGCGCGAGCTGCTCGGCTGGCTGCTCGGCTGGCGCGACATCGACTGGCGCGGCCTGATCCTGCTGCTGGTCTCGGCGCTCGCCATCGTCGGACTCGCGCTCGCCCTGCTGAACCGGCGCAGCCGCCGGCAGGGCCGCGATCCGCTCGGGCGCAGCTATGCGCGCTTCTGCGCGCGCCTGGCCGCGATCGGCCTGGCGCGGCAGGCCAGCGAGGGGCCGCTGTCCTATCGCGCACGCATCGCCCGGCTGCGCCCGGATCTCGCCGATGCCACCGGGCAGATCCTCGTGCGCTACGCCGAACTGCGCTTCGGCGAGCATCCGGACCCGCAGCGCCTGCGCGAGCTGAACGCGCAGCTGCGCCGCTTCCGGCCGCGCGCCTGAAGCCCGTGCGGGCGGCCCGTGAACTGGCTCGCACATTTCTATCTGGCCGGTCCCGACCCGCACGCACGGGTCGGCGCGATGCTCGGCGACTTCCACCGCGGGCCGGTCGAAACCCTCGCCGATGCGCGCTGGCGGGCGGCGGTGCGCGAACACCGGGCGATCGATGTCTGGACCGATGCGCATCCGCTCGTATGCGCGAGCCGGGCCCGGCTGCCGGCGCCGCTGCGCCGCTACGGCGGCATCATCATCGACGTGGCCTACGACCACTGCCTGGCCCGGGACTGGGCAAACTGGTCCGCACAGTCGCTGCCGGCCTTCGTCGGGGCGGTACACGCGGCCTTGCGCGCGGATTATGATCGTCTGCCGCCCCGCATGCAGCGCAGCATCGACCATCTGCTGCAGGGCCGGACACTGCTTTCGTACCGCGAACCCGCCGGCGTCGCCCGGGCCCTGGCCGGCATCGCCACGCGCCTGAGCCGCCCGTCGCCGCTGGCGGCGGCCGGGCCGGCGGTGACGGCGCTGCTGCCGGACTGGGCCGGGGATTTCGCAGTCTTCTTTCCGGAGCTGGTCGCCTTCGTCGCGAACCGCACCGATGCAGGGCTCTGAAACAGGATCCGGATCAGGATTTGAATCTCATGAATCCCATGAAGCGCATGCTGCCTGCCCTGCTGCTCGTCGCCGTCACGCCCCTCGCCGGTGCCGGCGCCCTCGACGGCGAATACCGCGGACGCGCCGACGGCGAACGCCATCTCGACCTGAGCGAGCACGACGACGGCCAGGTCAGCGTGACGATGAGCCTCGACATCCCGCGCACCGAAGGCGGCCGCTGCCGCGGCGAGTTCGTCGCGCACGGTCTGCGCGACGGCCGCACGATCACCGTCGAGCCTGCGACCGGCAAGGAAGCCTGCCGCATCGTCATCGGCGTGCAGGCCGGCCAGGCCAGCATCAGCGAACAGGGCGAGGGCTGCGCGACGCTGCGCGACGCCGACTGCAGCTTCAGCGGCACGCTGGACCGCATCCGGGCCCGCTGATGCGCAGGCTCGCACGCCGTGGCGCGGCGCTGCTCCTGGTCGGACTCTGCCGCGGCCTGACCGGCGTGCGCGCGCTGTGGCTCGGCAGCCTGCCGGCCGCGGGCGCGCGCGTGTACTTCGCCAATCACGCGAGCCACCTCGACGGCCTGGTGATCTGGGCGGCGCTGCCGCCGGCGCTGCGCACCCGCACGCATCCGGTCGCCGCGCGCGATTACTGGGATGCGACGCCGCTGCGCCGCTGGCTGGCGCTGCAGGTGTTCGGTGCGGTGCTGATCGACCGCCAGCCGGCCACGGCTGCCGGCGAAGCCGATGCTGCCCGGGCCGACGTGCTGGCACCGCTGCTCGCGGTGCTCGAACGCGGCGAGGCGCTGATCCTGTTCCCCGAGGGCACGCGCGGCGACGGCGAGACCGTGCAGCCCTTCCGCTCCGGACTCTGGCAGCTCGCGCAGCGCTGCCCGCGTGCCGAGCTGATCCCGGTCCACCTCGAAAACCTCAACCGCGTGCTGCCGAAGGGCTCGATGCTGCCGGTGCCGCTGCTGTGCGCGGCGCGCTTCGGCGCGCGCTTCCTGCCGGTCGACGGCGAGACGCGGGCCGATTACCTCGAACGCGCGCGCCAGGCCGTGCTGGCGCTGGCCCGGTGAACCCGAACCCATGAATCCGCTGACCTGGTACGACGCCCCGGTGCGCGCGCTGCTCGGCGGCGTGTTCGTGCTGCTCGTGATCGCGAGCCTGATCGGCCGCGGGCTGGCGCGCCGGCCGCAGGATGGCGCCGGACGCGCGACCATCGAGAACCTCAACGCCCGCATCCGCGCCTGGTGGCTGATGTGCGCACTGGTCGCAGGGGCGCTCGCCGGCGGCCTGAGCGGTGCGGTGCTGCTGTTCGGGGCCATCTCGTTTCTGGCGCTGCGCGAGTTCGTGACGCTGACGCCGACGCGCCGCGCCGATCACGAGCCGCTGTTCTGGGCCTTCTTCGTATTCCTGCCGCTGCAGTACTGGCTGGTCGGCACCGGCTGGTACGGCATGTTCACGATCCTGATCCCGGTCTACGGCTTCCTGTTCCTGCCGCTGCGCAGCGCGCTCAATGCCGATGCCCAGGGTTTTCTGGCGCGCACGGCGCGCACGCAGTGGGCGCTGATGGTCTGCGTGTACTGCGTCAGCCACGCCCCGGCGCTGCTGACGCTCGAGCTGCCGGGCTTCGACGGCAGCCGGGTCGCGCTGCTGCTCTGGCTGCTGCTGGTCGTGCAGCTGTCGGACGTGCTGCAGTACGTCTGGGGCAAGCTCGCCGGCCGGCGGCCGATCGTGCCGCGGCTTTCGCCGAACAAGACCGTCGAGGGCTTCGCCGGCGGCATCGGCTCGGCGAGCCTGATCGGCATGCTGCTCGCACCGGTGACGCCGTTCACGCACGGGCAGGCCTTCGGCATCGCGCTGCTCGTCTGCCTGCTCGGCTTCGCCGGCGGGCTGGTGATGTCGGCGATCAAGCGCGATGCCGGCATCAAGGACTTCGGGGCGATGATCGAGGGCCACGGCGGCGTGCTCGATCGCATCGATTCACTGTGCTTTTCCGCGCCGGTGTTCTTTCACGTCGTACGCTATTTCTGGTCGCCCTGAGCCCCGGCTCTGCGCGGCGACCGGTCCCGGCCGTCCCCAGCGGCCGGCCCTGCCAGCGGACCAACCAGGCCCCGCGATCCGATGGACAGAACCCTCGAAACCCGTCTGCGTCAGGCCGGTGCGCTCGCCAGCCTGCCGAACGTGGCGATGCGCGTCGTCGCCCTTGCCCACGATCCCGATGTCGAGGCCGAGCAACTGCTCGACGAGATCCAGCACGACCCGCCGATGACGGCGCGCGTGCTGCGCGCTGCAAACTCGGTGCTCTACAACCATCCGCGCCGCATCACCAACCTGCGCCAGGCGCTGGTGGTCATGGGCACCAAGGGCATCACGCACGTCGCGCTCGGCTTCTCGCTGCGCGGCCTGATGCAGCCGGCCGGCACCAGTCCGGATTTCTGGCGACGCTCGGTGTATGCGGCGCTGGTCGGGCGCGAACTCGCGCATCGCCTCGCGCCGCTCGCAGTCGAGGACGTGTTCGTCGCCGCGCTGCTGCAGGACCTCGGCATCCTCGCGCTCGAACAGGCGCTGCCCGCCGACTACGCGCGCATCGTCGCCGGCTGCGACGGCCATGCCGCCCGCGCCGCCGCCGAACGTGCGGCGCTCGGCACCGACCATGCCGAGGTCGGCGCCTGGCTGCTCGGCCAGTGGGGGTTGCCGGAACTCCTGATCGAGGCCGTGGCGCGCTCGCACGACCCGCGCGGCGTGGCGCCGGCGCGGCGCACGCTGGTGCACTGCGTCGCCGCCTCGGGCGTCATCGCCGATCTGTGGCTGGATGCCGATCACGAGGCCGCCACCGAACGCGCCTGGCTCGCGGGCGATGTCTGGCTCGGGCTCGACACCGAGGTGCTCTCCGGCGTGCTGGAGACCGTCGACCGGCGCCTGCCGGACATGATGGCGCTGTTCGATCTCGAAGCCGTCGATCCGGCCCAGCTCGATGCCGTGCTCGCCGCCGCCCGCGAACTGCTGCCGCATTACGCCGTGTCGCACGGCGGCCGCTGAGGCCGGCGCGGCTGCGACGCGGCAGCCGCCTCATACCCCTCACATCTGAACATCCGATCTTTTCAGCCCCTCCCCACTCGCGGGGGAGGGGTTGGGGAGAGGGGGATCAACAACGCATTCACGTGTGATCGGTATCAGCCGCCCGCCGGCCGGCCGCCGGCCAGACCCTGCGCGAGCAGCATGCCGGCGAGCATCAGCGTGCAGCCGGCGAGCGCGCGCGCATCGAGTCCCTCGCCGAGCCACCACCAGCCGGCCAGCGCCGCGAACACGGCTTCGAGGCTCATCAGCAGCGCCGCGTGCGCCGCCGGTGCGTCCTGCTGCGCGATGACCTGCAGCGTGTAGCCGGTGCCGACCGACAGCAGCCCGCCCCAGGCGATGGCCGGCGCCGCGGCGACGATGCCGGCCCATTCGATCGGCTCGAACAGCAGCGCCGCGATCAGGCTCGCCGCCGCGCAGGCGAAGAACTGCCGGCAGGCGAGGCGCAGCGCGTGCGTGCGCGGCGCCAGCGCATCGATCAGCAGCACGTGCACGGCCCAGCACAGCGCGCCGGCGAGCTGCAGCCAGTCGCCGGCGGCGACCGTGAAGTCACCGCGCACGCTGAGCAGGAACAGCCCGATCACCGCGAGCCCGGCCCCGATCCACACCACTGCCGGCGCCCGCTGGCCGGTCAGCAGGCCGAGCAGCGGCACCAGCACCACGTACAGGCCGGTGATGAAGCCGGCATTGGCGATCGAGGTGTACTGCAAGCCGATCTGCTGCAGCGTCACGCCCCCGAACAGCACCAGCCCGGCGAGCAGGGCCGCCCCGAGCGCGGCGCGCGGCGCCAGCGGCCGCGCCGAGGGCCGCGGATCGGCGCGCAGCGCCAGCGGCAGCACCACCAGCCCGCCGAGCGCGAAGCGCAGCGCGCTGTAGAGCATCGGCCCGATGCTCTCCATGCCCAGGCGCTGGGCGACGAAGCCGGAGCCCCAGATGGCCGCGGTCAGCAGCAGCAGCAGGTCGGCGCGCAGGACTCTGGCGTGCATGGCTGGGGCGTCGGGGGAGGGCAGGCGGCAGGGGGGCGCGGATTCTGCACGAGTGCCGGGGCCGGCTCAAGCACCCGCTTCCGGTCGCCTGCGCGCGCCTGCGATTGCAGCCCGGCGGGCACTTGCGCAAGATGGCGCCCGCCGCCGGGCGCGGACTTATGCACAAGTGCATCGCCCGGTTCTGCAAGTCCCTGATCGGCCGATGTCGCCGGGTCGAAAATCAATGGCTTATATCAAGTCATTGATTCTCAATAAGAACGCAAGTGGGCAAAATGTCGCCAAATCGTCATTTCGCCAGCAACGGCGCGGCTTCGGCGGGTGGCCGTCACGGGTTTTCCACGTGTTTGTCCACAGGCTGTGTGGACAAACGCAGGAGGAGCGAGCGATGAAGTTCTGCAGCAGCTGCAGCGCGCCGGTCATCGTGCAGATCCCGGAGGGCGACCGCCTGCCGCGCCACGTCTGCATCGAATGCGGCACGATCCACTACCAGAACCCGCGCATCGTCGCCGGCTGCATCCCCGAGTGGCAGGGGCGGGTGCTGCTGTGCCGGCGCGCGATCGAACCGCGCCGCGGCTTCTGGACGCTGCCCGCCGGCTTCATGGAAAACGGCGAAACCACCGACGCCGCCGCCGCCCGCGAAACCTTCGAGGAAGCCTGCGCCCGCGTCGAAATCCTCGGCCTGTACACGCTCTACAGCCTGCCGCACATCAGCCAGGTCCACCTGCTGTACCGCGCCCGCCTGCTCGACACCGAATTCGCCGCCGGCGAGGAAAGCCTCGAAGTCGGCCTGTACGACGAAGCCCGGATTCCCTGGGACGAACTGGCTTTCCAGACCGTGCGCGAAACCCTGCGCCATTACTTCGCCGACCGCAGCCACGGCGAATTCCCGGTGCATACCGGCGAAATCGGCCCGGCCCCGTGGCAGCGGCGGGAGTGAGGGGGACGGAGAGAACGCTGAAAAACCTTGCAAGCTGCTGCGCGGGTCCGGTCATCGCTTTTCACCTTTGCTCCGCCGGGCACGGGAGCTACCTGCACATCTTTTGAGAATTCCCGGTGAATCAATCGGTTGAAGGTTTTTGAGCGAATCGGCAACTCGCTGTTTGGCAGGAGGATTTCCGGCTGGTGTGGATATCGATGTCCAGCGGAGCTGAAGCGCATGGTCTGGCAACGCTCCCTGATTCGGTCCGGGACCGCGCCTGCAGGGATATTCCCGTCGTGGACTCTGCACACCAGGGATCGGGGGCTGATTCTTG
>JAFEGB010000257.1 GCA_018240295.1 Pseudomonadota bacterium | reverse complement strand
CTTGTCGGAGAGCGTGTTGACGGCGATGACGTTGATGCGGTCATTGGCGAGCACCTGCGTGATGTCGCGCAGCAGGCCGGTGCGGTCGTAGGCGTCGATCTGCACGTCGACGTTGTAGCGCGGCGCGGTCTCGTCGCCCCAGCTCACCTCGATCAGCCGCTCGCGGCTGTGGCTCTGCAGGTCGAGCAGGTTCGGGCAGTCGGCGCGGTGGATGGTGACGCCGCGGCCCTGGGTGATGAAGCCGACGATGGCGTCGTAGGGCACCGGCTTGCAGCAGCGCGCGAGCTGGGTCAGCAGCTTGCCGACGCCGCTGATCTTGATCTCGCCGGGTTCGCTGGTGATGGTCGGCCGCTGCAGCGGCATCGTGGTTTCGGCCGGCGGCGGCGGCAGGATCATGTCCTGCGCGACCGAGACGACGTGGGTCGCGGTCAGGTCGCCGCGGCCGATCGCGGCGTAGAGCTCCTCGGGCTGGTCGTATTCGAGCGTCTCGGCCAGGCGTTCGAGGTTGACGCTGCGCACGCCGAGGCGGTGCAGCTCGCGATCGAGTGCCTGACGGCCGCTGGCGATGCTGTGTTCGAGGTCGAGCTGGCGGAACCAGGCGCGCACCTTGTTGCGGGCGCGCGTGCTCTTGAGATAGCCGAGGTGCGGTGACAGCCAGTCGCGGCTCGGGCTGCCGGATTTGGTGGTCAGCACGTCGACCTGCTCGCCGTTCTTCAGCTCGTAGCTGAGCGGCACGATGCGGCCGTTGACCTTGGCGCCGCGGCAGCGATGGCCGATCTCGGTGTGCACGTGGTAGGCGAAATCGAGCGGCGTCGCGCCCTGGGGCAGCTCGACGATCTCGCCGCGCGGCGTCAGCACGTAGACGCGGTCCTGGAAGGCTTCGGCCTTCACGCGCTCCAGCAGGTCCTCGCCGTCGCGGTCGTCGTCCTCGTCGCCGTCGTCGCGGGCTTCGAGCATCTGGCGCAGCCAGGCGATCTGCTGCTCGTAGCTGCTCGGCTGCTGCGCGCCGCTCGCGCCTTCCTTGTAGCGCCAGTGCGCGGCGACGCCGAGTTCGGCGTTCTGGTGCATCTCCAGCGTGCGGATCTGGATTTCCAGCGTGCGCCCGTCCGGGCCGAACACGGCGGTGTGCAGCGAGCGGTAGCCGTTGGCCTTGGGGTTGGCGATGTAGTCGTCGAATTCCTTGCGGATGTGGTTCCAGCGCGCGTGCACGACGCCGAGCGCGGCGTAGCAGTCGGCGACCGTGTCGACGATCACGCGCACGGCGCGCACGTCGAAGATCTGCTCGAACGGCAGGCGCTTGCGCTGCATCTTCTTCCAGATGCTGTAGATGTGCTTGACGCGGCCGGTGACCTCGGCGTGGATGCCGGCGTGTTCGAGTTCGGCGCGCAGCTCGTCCATCGCCGCCTCGATGTAGGCCTCGCGCTCGACACGGCGCTCATCGAGCGCACGCGCGAGTTCCTTGTAGGTGTCCGGCGCCAGCCAGCGCAGCGCCAGGTCCTCGAGTTCCCACTTGACGCGGGCGATGCCGAGGCGGTTGGCGAGCGGGGCGTAGAGATCGAGCGTCTCGCGGGCGATGCGCTGCTGCGCGATCGGGTCGTAGCCGGCGAGCGTGCGCAGCCGGTGCAGGCGGCGGGCGAGGGCGATCAGCACGACGCGCACGTCCTGCGCCATCGCCAGCAGCATCTTGCGCAGGCGTTCGAGCTGGTCGCCGTGCGCATGCACCTGCTGGTGGAAGTCGCCGATGATGGTGATCTTCTCGGCGCCTTCGACCAGGCGCGCGATGCTGTCGCCGAACTGCTCGGCGAGCACGCCGGGCGTCAGGCAGCCGGCGACGTTCTCGGGCTGCAGCAGCGCGGCGCAGACGACTTCGTGATCGAGGCGCAGGCCGGCGAGGATGTCGGCGACCGCGAGCGCCGGCGGCGGCGTGTCGGGATCGGGCTCGCCGGGCAGCGCGGCGAGCGCCAGCGCGTGGGCCTCGCGCACGCGCGCAACCTGCGCCGGACTCCAGCGCACCGGCAGGCCGGCGATCCAGGCGTCGAAGTCGTACAGCGGACTCGGGGTATGGCTGGTCGCGACCACGAAGGCGTCTCCTGCGGCTGCGGGGCGGCGATGACCGGCGCTTCAGAACAGTCCGCGGACTTCGGAGCCGCGCTCGCGCACGGCCGCGAGGGCGGTGTCGAGCTGGACGGCATCGAGGCCGCTTTCCTCCCAGAGGTCCTCGGCGACCAGGGTTTCCAGCTCGGCCGGCGTGCCGGAGTCGGCTGCGATCAGCGGCACGGCACGGGCGGCGATGTGCAGCACGGCGGCATCGCGGCCGTATTCGAGCGCGCACTGCGGCTGCGGCTGGCAGCCGACGATCTCGACCAGCGCCTCCGGCATGCCCCACTGATGCAGCAGTTCGGCGCCGAGTTCGGCGTAGCCGAAGCCGAGCACGGCGCGCTGGCGGCCGGTGTCGTAGGCGTCGGTCTGCGTGCGCTCGATCTCGGCGGCGAGCGTCGGCACCTGCTGGAAGGCCACGAGCCGGCCGACATCGTGCAGGATGCCGGCGATGAACAGGCGCTCGTGGGACGGCATGTGATTCTGCCGCCCGAGCTGGCGCGCGAGCATCGCGACGCTGACGTTGCGCCACCAGAACGCCGGCAGGTCGAGCGCGGCATTGCTGACGCCCTTGAACATGCCGCCGATCGAGCTGGCGAGCACGAGGTTGCAGAGCTCATCGGTGCCGATCAGGTTGATCGCGCGCAGCACGCTGTCGACCTTGCCGGGCAGGCCGTAGAACGGACTGTTGACCAGGCGCAGCAGCCGCGCCGAAATCGCGGCATCCATGCTGACCACGTCGGCGAACTGCTTGAGCGAGGCATGCGGATCATCGGCCAGTGCCCGGATCTGCTGGTACACATCGGGCAGCGTGGTCAGTTCGGTGACGTTGGCGGCGAGCTCGCGCGCGTTCATCTTCGGCGACCTTCGGCGTGACGGGGGGCGGTATCTAAGCACACCATACCGGCCCCTGACAGTCGCGTGCGCGCCCGGCAGCATTCGTTGCACGGTGCTACAAGTCGCGTCCTTCCTGCCCCCCAGCCCCGAGGTGTCGTCGTGGATTTCCTGCCCCTGTTCCTGCGCCTGACCGGCCGCCCGGCGCTGGTCGTCGGCGGCGGCGAGGTGGCCGCGCGCAAGGTGGCGCTGCTGCTCGATGCCGGTGCCGAGGTGCGCGTCGTCGCACCGGAACTCGGCACGACGCTCGCCGGCGAGTACGCCGCCGGCCGCATCCGCCACGTCGCACGCCATTTCGCCGCGCCCGATCTCGACGGCGCCGATCTGGTCATCGCCGCCACCGACGACGTGGTCGTCAACGCCGAGGTCTCGCGGCTGGCGCGCGCGCGTTCGCTGCCGGTCAACGTCGTCGACAACCCGGCGCTCTGCAGCTTCATCATGCCGGCGATCGTCGATCGCTCGCCGGTGATCGTCGCGCTGTCGACCGGCGGTGCCTCGCCGGTGCTGGCGCGGCTGCTGCGCGGGCGGCTCGAATCGCTGATCCCGGCCGCCTACGGGAAGCTCGCGCGCCTCGCCGCCGACTTCCGCAGCCGCGTGCAGCACGCCGTGCCAGAGGCCCGCCGCCGGGCGTTCTGGGAGGACGCGCTGCAGGGCGCGGTCGCCGAGGATGTGCTCGCCGGGCGCGAGGCCGAGGGCCGCGCGCGGCTCGAAGCCCTGCTCGAAGCCGCCGGCCACGCTCCGGACGATGCGCCCGGCGAGGTCTATCTGGTCGGCGGCGGCCCCGGCGATCCGGAGCTGCTGACCTTCCGCGCGCTGCGCCTGATGCAGCAGGCCGATGTCGTCGTCTACGACCGGCTGATTTCCGACGGCGTGCTGGCGCTGGTGCGCCGCGATGCCGAGCGCATCTACGTCGGCAAGGCGCGCGCCGAGCACACGCTGCCGCAGGAAGAAATCAACGCGCTGCTGGTGCGCCTCGCCCGCGCAGGCCGGCGCGTGCTGCGCCTCAAGGGCGGCGATCCGTTCATCTTCGGCCGCGGCGGCGAGGAGATCGACACGCTGATGGCCGAGGGCATCCCGTTCCAGGTCGTGCCCGGCATCACCGCGGCGAGCGGCTGCGCGGCCTACGCCGGCATTCCGCTGACGCACCGCGATCACGCGCAGTCGGTGACCTTCGTCACCGGCCACCCGAAGCGCGACGGCGACCTGCGGCTCAACTGGCCGGCGCTGGCGATGCCGAACCAGACGCTGGTGTTCTACATGGGCGTGCACGGCATCCAGGCCATCCGCGCCGGCCTGCTCGATCACGGCATGCCACCCGACACGCCGGTCGCGATCGTCGAGCGCGGCACGCAGCCGGACATGCGCACGCACGTCTCGACGCTCGCCGAGGTCTGCGCGCTGGTCGAGCGCACCGAGATCAGCCCGCCGGCGCTGCTGATCATCGGCGGCGTCGTGACGCTGCGCGGCCGGCTCGACTGGCGCGGGCAGGCCGCGCAGCGCCAGGCCGGCTGAGGAGCCGTGGACTGAGGAGCCGTGGAGATGGGACATATGGAACGATTCACCGGTGGCTGCCTCTGCGGCCGGGTCCGGTTCGTGGCGAGCGGGCGGCCGTACCGGGTCGGCCTCTGCCACTGCCTCGACTGCCGCAAGTTCCACGGGGCGCTGTTCCATGCGTCCGCAATCTTCCCGGAGGCGGCGGTGACGATCGAAGGGGAGGTCCGCGACTACGAAGGACGCTGCTTCTGTCCGCTTTGCGGATCGTCGGTGTTCTCGCGCAGCGCCGATGAAATCGAGCTGAACCTCGGTTCGTTCGATGCACCCGACCTGTTCGTGCCGACCTACGAAAGCTGGATCATCCGCCGCGAATCCTGGCTGCCGGCATTTCCGCTCACGCGCCGCTACGCGCGGGATCGGGACGAGACGAGCCGGTTCGAGGAATAGATGCGGACAAAGCCCCGGGTGCCGCCGGCATGAGCGCCGACAAGATCGAGCAGACCCGCGTGATCGAGCAGACCCGCCTGCAGGTCGAGGCCACCCGGCTGCGGGAAGAACCCGTCGAGGCGACCCGCGTGCTCAATGCCGGCAACGTCGAACTGACGCTGCTGCGCACCCTGAACGGCCCGGCCGGCGAAAAGCTCACCGAGCTGCCGCCGCTGCCGAACCCGCGCTACGAACTGCTCGGCCCGGTCGGGCAGGGGGGAATGGCGAGCGTCGAGGCGGCGCGCGATGCGGCGCTGCGGCGCACGGTCGCCTTCAAGCGCCTGCACGAAGGCGTGCAGGCGCTGCCGGGGCTCGCGCAGCGCTTCCTGACCGAGGCGCAGCTGACCGCGCAGCTCGATCACCCGAACGTGGTGCCGGTCTATGCGCTGGAGCGCGACGCGCACGGGCGCATCGCCTACGCGATGAAGCTCGTGCGCGGGCGCACGCTGGCCGAACTGCTGGACGAACCGCTGCCGGCGACGCGCACGGCCCGCCGCGAGGCGCGCGCGGCGCTGATCGAGCACTTCCTGAAGGTCTGCGATGCGCTGACCTACGCGCATGCGCGCGGCGTCATCCACCGCGATCTGAAGCCCGCCAACATCATGGTCGGCGCCTTCAACGAGGTGTACGTGATGGACTGGGGCATCGCCCGCATCATCGGTGCCCCGGACCTCTGCGCTGCCGACCTGCCGGTCACCGACGCCGGGCTCGGTCCTGATCCGGCCAGCGAGCGCACCCGCGCCGGCGACCGGCTCGGCACGCCGGCCTGGATGGCGCCCGAGCAGGCGCGCGGCGAGACGGTCGATGCGAAGAGCGACCAGTACGCGCTCGGGCTGATCCTGCAGCAGATGCTGAGCCGCCAGCGCGCGATTCCCGGCCATGACCTCGACAGCGTGCTCGCCGCCGCCGCCCGGGGTGAGCGCCGGGCGCTGACCGGCGAGCCGGCGGCGCTCGTGGCGATCCTGAACCGCGCCTGCGCGCTGCAGCCGGCGCGCCGCTACGCCGATGTCGCGGCGTTTGCGGCCGACCTGCGCGCCTGGCGGGCCGACGAGGCCGTCAGCGCGCTGCCCGACACCGGCCGCCGGCGCCTGCTGCGCTGGATCGGCCGCCACCGCGCCGCGACCGCGATCACGCTGCTGGCGAGCCTCGCGCTCGGGGCCGGCTTCGGGGCCTGGATGCTGTACCGGCACGCCGAGGCACTCGAAGCCGCCGGCGAGCGGGAGCGGCTGGTCAGCGACCGGCTGGATGCGACCGCGCTGCAGGCGGCGCGCATCGAGTCGCAGTTCCTGCAGTATCGCGGCCTGCTGACCGGCATCGCCAACGCGGCGCTGCTGGCCTTCGACCTGCCGGATGCCGGGGCGCAGGCCGAACCCGGGCTCGACGTGCCGGCCCCGGCGGTGCTGCCGGCTTCCCAGTACCACGGGCTGGCGATCGACGCCTGGCACCCGGCCTGGCGACCGGCGCCGGGGGCGGCGGGGGCCGATGCCGGCCCCGGCGGTCTCGCGCGACTGGCACCGCTGCTGCGCCACGCCTACGCGCTGGCCGACGATCCGGCCCGGCCGTGGCGTGATCCGGCGGCGCAGCGGCTGCTGGTCGCCGATGACGATACCGTGCTGATCTGGGTGCTGGTGGCACGGGCCGACGGTGCCGAACTGCGTTATCCCGGCCTGCCGCAGTCCGGCTGGCCGGCCGGCTACGACCCGCGCCGCGAAGCCTGGTATCAGGACCGGCTCCCGGCCGATGCGCCCGAGACCGATTGCGACGAGCCCTATCTGAGCCCGCTGGTCGGCGAATGGCTGCTGCCGTGTGCGCAGCGCATCAGCGCGCTGGATGGTCGCGTGCGCGGCGTCGCGATGCTGGCCTTCAGCCTCGACGAACTGGCCCGGCGCAGCCTGCTGCCGGAGGTGGCGCAGGCGCAGGCGGCCTGGCTGGTCGCCGATGACGGTCACGTCCTCGCCAGCGCCGGCGTCAGCGCCGCCGGTCCCGGCAGCGACTTTGCCGGCGCCGCCGGTGCGCCGGCGATCGACGCCGGTCACGGCGTGCGCGACCGTCCGCAGGGCGGCCTGCGCATCTGGACGCGCATCGAGTCGCTCGGCTGGCGCTACGTGGTCGACTACACCCGCTGAGCCGGCCGGCCTGTAGCCGTGCGCGTTGAACACGCGGTCTTTTCAGCCCCTCGCCCCGCGCGGGAAAGGGGGGGGGAAGAGAGGGAGAAAGACCCTGTATTTCCGTGTGTCCGGCATCGCGGGTTTTCTCACCGGATTCATTACCGAAGGGCTGAACCTCATGGCACTGCCGGCGAATATCGGTCGCATCGATGCCTTGCTGAATCCGTGGCGGCCGGTCATCGGCGCGGCTTTCGATGGTTATCGGAATCACGTGGTGCGCATGGCCAGTTATTGCCTGCTGCTGAAACCCTGCGACGCGATCGAGCAGCAGAAGATCGAGATCGCCGCCTGTTTCCATGACATCGGCATCTGGACGGCCGGCACGCTGGATTATCTGCCGCCGTCCGCAGCGGTCGCCCGCGAATATCTGGGAGCGAATGCGCTGGAGGCGTGGTCCGATGAAATCGCCCGCATGATCGTCACCCACCACAAGCTCCGGCCCGCGACGGATGAGGCTTCCGCCCTGGTCGAGTTGTTCCGCAAGGGCGATCTGGTGGATTTGTCGATCGGGTTGGTGAAGTTCGGTCTGCCCGCAGCCGTGGTGAATTCCGTGAAGGCCGCGTGCCCGAACGCAGGGTTTCACCGGAATCTCTGCCGGCTGGAACTCGGCTGGTTCCTGAAGCATCCGCTCAATCCGGTGCCGATGATGAAGTGGTGAGGCGAGCGTATCCTGAGTGCCGGCCTCGCCCCGCGCCGGGGCGGCGGCGCCCTGAAAAGCGTCGACGCCGGTGCTTGCGGTGTCGGCCTGGATGCCCCGGCATCGAAGCCGGTACTTCGCACCCCGGCGCCGGCCTTCCGGACCTCGGCGTCGACACCTGAAGTGTCGGCGTCGGCCCTTCAGGAGTCCTCGCGGCTGCCAAAGTATCGGCGTCGATACCTGAACCGTCGGCGCCGCTGTTTTTTGGGGCGGTGGCGCCGCAAAAAGGGGCGGCGAGGGGCTTCGGAACCCTGACCGGGACAGGTGGACTCCCGCCGTCGATTGTCCGGACATCCAGGCCGATGGGCAGGACACCGGCGCCGATGGGTCAGGCATCCGGGACGGAATCTGCCGTACCGGCGCAGGCTTGCGGGGTATCGACGGCAATGTTTCCGGTATCGCCGCCGGCCGCTCGGATACCGGGCCGGATGTGGCGGACATCGGCGCCGGGACGGACGACATCGGCGCCGGGGTGGCGGGTTTCGATGGCGGGAGATGCGCTGGCGGAGCCGGAGCGCGAAAGCCGGGTTTCCTGCGTCCGCCCGCCCTGCGATCTGCCGGCTGAGAGTCGTTATCGTGTCAGCGGCCGGATGACGCGGCAGGGATTGCCGGCGGCGAAGACATCGGGTGGCAGCGAACGGGTGACGACGCTTCCTGCTCCGACGACGGTTCGGGCTCCGATCGTCACGCCTGGACAGATGACGGACGCGCCGCCGATCCAGACATCTTCCTCAAGGATCACGGGTTTGCCGGTTTCGGTTCCGGACCGCCGAATCTGCGCATCCATCGGATGGCTGACGGTGTAGATATGCACGCCCGGACCCAGCAGGGTGTTCGGTCCGATCGAGATACTGCAGGTGTCGAGCAGCACGCAGTTCGTGTTGCAGTAGCTGCCGGCGGCCGCATGGATGTTGTAGCCATAGTCACAGAAAAACGGCGGCGTTACCGCGAACTGCGCATGCGGGCCGAGGAGTTCCCGAACGATATCCGCTCGTTCCGCATCACCGTCCGCCGTAGAGAGTTTCCTGCAAAGCGCGTGCGCGCGTTCGCGGTCGGATCGGAGTTCAGCGTCAGCAGGGTCATAAGGCTCGCCGGCGAGCATCTTCGCTTTTTCACTGTGCGTGCTGGATCCTGGCTGTCAGTGCGCAGGCGGGTTTTCCTGCGTCAACCCGGTTTACGCGCTGACAGCATCGGCGCCGGGGCGGCAGTCATGTAGGGTGCGCATTTATGCGCACGCGGATGTTTGACGCTTGGCGGCGTGCGCATGAATGCGCACCCTACATGACTGCCGCCCCGGCGCCGATGCTGT
>JAFEGB010000256.1 GCA_018240295.1 Pseudomonadota bacterium | reverse complement strand
GGGGCAGGCCCCCGTGCCTGCCCCGAATCCCGCGCCTGCCCGGAATCCGGCGCCGGTGCCGGTCCCGGGGCAACCACCGGGGGTTGCCCCTACGGCGTGGGAACGGATGCGGACGATGGCACCGGTTCCCGGCGGTGTCCGCCCGTAGGGGCAGGCCCCCGTGCCTGCCCCGTCCGTCCCCGCCCTGGAAGCCCGTGCCTGCCCGGAATCCGGCATCGGTGCCGGTTCCGGGGCAACCACAGGGGGGTGCCCCTACGGGGCGGGGACGGATGAGTGCCCGCCCCTGCCCCCTTCCCCCGCCGTCTAGACTTCCCGCCACTCCCGCTACCACCCCCTGCCCGGTACGCCGTCCGCGTTCCCCGAACCCGGCGCCGGCGCAGGTGACACCAAGCAGACGCCCGCCGACGGGCGCGCCCTCCCGAGAAGCGCAATCCGAGGTTCCCCACCATGAGCAGCAGCCCAGCGGACAAGAAGGCCGAACTGATCGAGCGCGTCGCGGCACGGCTCACCGAGCGCCTGCCGGCCGGCGGTGCGGTCGCCGCGCAGTTCGCGCGCGTGTACTTCGCGCGCGTCGCGCCCGAGGACCTGATCAACGACGATCCCGAAGACCTCTACGGCGCCGTGCTCTCGCACTGGAACCTGCTGCGGCGCACACGCACCGGCGAGATCGGCCTGCGCGTCTACAACCCGGGCTACGACGAGCACGGCTGGCGCTCGACGCATACGGCGATCGAGCTGGTCGTGCCGGACATGCCGTTCCTGGTCGATTCGGTGAGCATGGAACTCAACCGCCACGGCTTCACCGTGCACCGGCTGATCCACCCGGTGCTGGCCATCGCCTACGGCGAGGACGGCGAGCCGCTGTCGGTGGCCGAGACCGGGGCCGGCGATGGCGTGCAGCTCGCGGTGATGCAGTTCGCGATCGACCGCGAGACCGATGCGGCCCGCCTCGAAACGCTGCGCGACGATCTGGCGCGCGTGCTCGATGACGTGCGCGCCGCGGTCGAGGACTGGCCGCGCATGCTGGCGCGCCTCAATGAAATCGCCGATGAGCTCGATGCGGCGAAGCTGCCGGTGCCGGTCGCCGAGGTCGAGGAGGCGCGCGCCTTCCTCGACTGGGCGGCCGACAACCACTTCACGCTGCTCGGCTACAGCGGCTACCGGCTCGAAGAACTCGACGGCGAGCTGGTGCTGCACCCGGAGCCGGGCACCGGGCTCGGCCTGCGCCGCGGGGCCGCCGCGCATCACGACACGCGCTTCAACGCGCTGCCGCCGCAGCACCGGCGCCTGGCGCTGGCACCGGTGCTGCTGGTCATGACCAAGGCCAACGCCCGCTCGACCGTGCACCGGCCGGTGCAGCTCGATTACCTCGGCATCAAGCGCTTCGACGAAGCCGGCCGGGTCATCGGCGAATGGCGCTTCCTCGGCCTGTATACGTCGAGCGCCTACCAGACCAGTCCGTTCGGGATTCCGGTGCTGCGCGCCAAGGTGCGGGCGGTGATCGAGCGCGCCGGGCTGCCGGCGGTCAGCCATTCCGGCAAGGCGCTCAAGCACATCCTCGCCACCTATCCGCGCGACGAGCTGCTGCAGGCGAGCGTCGACGAGCTGTACCCGATCGCCACCGGCATCCTGCACCTCGAAGAACGCCAGCACCTGCGCGTGTTCATCCGCATCGATGCCTACGAGCGCTACGCGACGGCGCTGATCTACGTGCCGCGCGAGCGCTACAACACCGACCTGCGCAAGCGCATGCAGGACGCGCTGATCGCGGCGCTGAACGGTCACGGCGCCGACTTCTGGGTCGAGTTCGGCGAGTCGGTGCTGGCGCGCGTGCTGTTCACGATCCGCACGACGCCGGGCCACATCCCGGCCTACAGCGTCGAGGAAATCCGCGCACGCCTGCGCGAGACGATGCTGTCGTGGGAGGACGGCCTGCGCGCGGCGCTGATCGAGGCACACGGCGAGGGCGGCGGCATCGCGCTGTACAACCGCTACGCCGGCGCCTTCGGGGCCGCGTACCAGGAGGACTTCACGCCGCGCGCCGCGGTCGGCGACATCGACCGGCTCGAAGCCGTCGTCGGCGGCGCGCCGCTCGGCCTGCACCTGTACCGGCCGCAGGAATCGCCCGAGGGCTGGCTGCGCTTCAAGCTCTACGGCCGCGCGCCGGTCGTGCCGCTGACCAACGTGCTGCCGATGCTCGAACGCATGGGCCTCGCGGTCATGGAGACGCGCCCCTATGAGGTCGAGCCGCGCGGCGAGGCCGGGCCGCTGTGGGTGCTCGACTTCGACCTGCGCGAGAGCGCCGGCATCCACGTCGATGTCGGGCGCGTGCGCGCGCTGTTCGAGCAGGCCTTCGCGCAGGTCTGGGCCGGGGCGCTGGAGAACGACGGCTTCAACCGGCTGGTGCTCGGCGCCGGACTCGGCTGGCGCGAGGTCGTCGTGCTGCGCGCCTACGCCAAGTACCTGCTGCAGACGCGGGTGCCGTTCTCGCAGAGCTACATGGAGGAGACGCTGGCGCGCCACGCGCCGATCACCGGCCAGCTCGCGGCGCTGTTCGTCGCGCGCTTCGATCCCGATCACCCGGACGCGGCGCGCTGCGAACAGCTCGCCGGCGGCATCGAGTCGGCGCTCGAAAACGTCGCCGTGCTCGATGAGGACCGCATCCTGCGCCGCTTCCTCGCGGTGATCCTCGCGACGCTGCGCACCAATTTCTACCAGACCAGCCAGCCCGGCCAGCCCGGCACCGACGGCGGGCCGAAGGAATACCTGTCGTTCAAGTTCGACCCGGCGAAGATTCCGGAGCTGCCGCTGCCGCGGCCGATGTTCGAGATCTGGGTGTACTCGCCGCGCGCCGAGGCCATCCACCTGCGCGGCGGCCGCGTCGCACGCGGCGGCATCCGCTGGTCGGACCGGCGCGAGGACTTCCGCACCGAGGTGCTCGGGCTCGTGAAGGCGCAGCAGGTCAAGAACGCCGTGATCGTGCCGGTCGGCTCCAAGGGCGGCTTCGTCGTCAAGCGCCCGCCGGCCGAGCGCGAGGCGCTGATGCAGGAGGTCGTGCACTGCTACAAGACGCTGATGCGCGGCATGCTCGACATCACCGACAACCTCGTGCACGGCGAGGTCGTGCCGCCGGCGCGCGTCGTGCGCTACGACGCCGATGACCCGTATCTGGTGGTCGCCGCCGACAAGGGCACGGCGACCTTCTCGGACATCGCCAACGGTCTGGCGCTCGAATACGGCTTCTGGCTCGGCGATGCCTTCGCCTCCGGCGGCTCGGCCGGCTACGACCACAAGAAGATGGGCATCACCGCACGCGGCGCCTGGGAGTCGGTCAAGCGCCACTTCCGCGAACTCGGCAAGGACATCCAGAACGTCGACTTCTCGGTCGCCGGCATCGGCGACATGAGCGGCGACGTGTTCGGCAACGGCATGCTGCTGTCGCGCCACATCCGCCTGATCGCCGCCTTCGACCACCGCCACGTGTTCATCGACCCGGCGCCGGACGCCGAGGCGAGCTTCGCCGAGCGCGAGCGGCTGTTCGCGCTGCCGCGCTCGTCCTGGGCCGACTACGACGCCGCGCTGATCTCGGCCGGCGGCGGCATCTGGCCGCGCACGGCCAAGTCGATCCCGCTCAGCCCCGAGATGCGCGCCATCCTCGGCACCGACGCGACGCGCCTGTCGCCGGCGGAACTCATCAACACCATCCTGCGTGCGCCGGTCGAGCTGCTGTGGAACGGCGGCATCGGCACCTACGTCAAGGCCGCCGACGAGACGCACGCCGAGGTCGGCGACCGCGCCAACGACGCGATCCGCGTCAACGGCAGCGAGCTGCGCTGCAAGGTGGTCGGCGAGGGCGGCAACCTCGGCTTCACGCAGCGCGGACGCATCGAGTACGCGCGCGCCGGCGGCCACATCCTGACCGATGCCATCGACAACTCGGCCGGCGTCAACTGCTCGGATCACGAGGTCAACATCAAGATCCTGCTGAACCAGATCGTCAGCGCCGGCGACCTGACGCTGAAGCAGCGCAACGAGCTGCTGGCGACGATGACCGACGAGGTCGCCCGTCTGGTGCTGCGCCAGAACGTGCTGCAGCCGCAGACGATCTCGATCGCGGTGCGCGAGGCGCCGGATCTGCTCGGCGACCACGCGCGCGTGATCCGCCAGCTCGAAAAGGCCGGCCGGCTGAACCGGCGCATCGAGTTCCTGCCGCCCGATGACGAGATCGCCGAACGCGAGCAGGCCGGTCAGGGCCTGACGGCGCCGGAAATCGCCGTGCTGCTCGCGTACTCGAAGATCGCGCTGTACGACGAGCTGCTCGATTCCGACGTGCCCGAGGACCCCTACCTCGAACGCGAGCTGCGCGGCTACTTCCCCGAGCCGCTGCGCGAGCGCTACGCCGAGGCGATGGAACGCCACCCGCTGCGGCGCCAGATCATTGCCACGGCGATCACGAACTCGATGCTGAACCACATGGGCTCGACCTTCGCGTTCCGCGTCAGCGAACAGTGCGGCGCGCGCTCGCCGGACATCGCCCGCGCCTACGCCGCGGCGCGCGCGATGTTCGAGGCCCCCAGGCTGTGGGCAGCGATCGACGCGCTCGACAACCGCGCCGCCGCGACGCTGCAGCTCGACATGATCTCGGACACGCAGGCGCTGCTGATGCGCGCCTCGCTGTGGCTGCTGCGCAACCGCCGGCCGCCGATCGCGATCGAGGCCGAGGTCGCGCGCTTCGCGCCCGACATCACGCGCCTGCTGTCGATGAAGAACCTGATGCCGGGCCGCGCCGGTGCGACGCTGCAGGCCGAGGCCGCGCGCCTCGAAGGCCACGGCGTGCCGGCCGAGACCGCCGAGTGGGTCGCCAGCCTGCCGGCGCTGTACTGCACGCTCGACATCATCGAGGTCGCCAATCAGGCGCAGATCGCCGCCGAGCAGGTGGCGCTCGTGTACTTCACGCTGATCGACGCGCTCGAACTCGACTGGCTGGCCGCGACCATCGACCGCCTCGGGGCCGGCAACCACTGGCAGCACCGCGCCCGCAGCGCGCTGCTCGACAACCTCTACACCCAGCAGCGCCGCCTCGCGGCCGCCGTCGTCGCCGAGCGCGGGCCGGAGGAACACCCGCAGCCGTGGATCGACGCCTGGCTCGCCCACAACCACGCCGCGGTCGAACGCCTCGCCGCGGTGCTCACCGATCTCAAGTCCGCCCCGCGCGTCGATTCGTCGATGCTGATGGTGGCGCTCGGGGAGGTCGGGGCGGTGGGGTGAGGGCGCGCAGGAGGCCGGATCATCGATGCATGCATCCGGCCCCGTCAGCGGCAAGTCCTTGTCAGGCCGGCGCCCGGGCTGCTGGAATCCCGTCCCGAATCCATGCAGCCTGCGCCACTTCGATGCCCGCTCCCGCGCCCGATGACCTGATCGACGCACTCGCCGGTCTGCCGCCGCAACCGGCGCAGACGCTGTGCGCGCGGCTTGGCATCAGCCAGTCGACGCTGTCGCGCCGGCTTGCGCGTAGCGCTGCGCAGGTGCTGCGCATCGGCCGGGCACGCGCGACGCGCTATGCGCTGGCCCGCTCGCTGCCCTCGCTCGGCAGCCACCTGCCGATTCACCGGATCGACGCCGACGGCCGGGTGCTGGCGGTCGGCACGCTGCATGCGCTGAGCGATGGCGGCTGCTGGTGCGAGGCCGTCGACGACACACTCGCCGCCTACCAGTGGGGCGACAACGCCGATGGCGTGCATGCCGGGGTTCCTTATTTTCTGTGGGACATCCGGCCGCAGGGCTTTCTCGGCCGGCTGCTGCCGAAGCAGCGGCCGGAACTCGGGCTGCCGGACAACCTGCTGCACTGGCATGACGATCACCTGCTGATCGCGCTGGCGCGGGCCGGCGAGGATCTGGCCGGCGAGCTGCTGATCGGCGACGAGAGCCTGCTGCGCTGGCAACGGCAGCGGACGCAGGCACCGCTGCCGGCGACCGCCGACACCTATGCGCAGCTCGCCGCTGCCGTGCTGGCCGGCGAGCCGGCCGGATCGAGCGCCGGCGGCGAGCAGCCGAAGTTCGCGGTCACGGTCGCGGATGGCGACAAGGGCGGCCGGCCGGTGCTGGTGAAGTTCTCGCCGCCACGCAGCACGGCAGGCGGGCAGCGCTGGGCCGATCTGCTGGTCTGCGAGGCGCTGGCCCTGGACACCCTGGCCGCGCAGGGCTTTGCAGCCCCCGCGGCGCGCATCGTCGTCGGCGAGGCCCGCACCTTCCTCGAAGTCGAACGCTTCGACCGCTGCGGCGCATGTGGCCGGCGGCCGGTGCTGAGCCTGGCCGCGCTCGATGCCGAATACGTCGGCCACGGCAGCGGCTGGTCGCGGGTCGCGGCCGGACTCGCCGCCACCGGCCGGCTGCCGGCCGCGGAAGCGGCGCGCATCGACTGGCTCGATGCCTTCGGTGCGCTGATCGGCAACCACGACCGTCACCTCGGCAATCTGGCGCTGATCCCCGGGCCGGCCGGCCTGCGGCTGGCGCCGGTCTACGACATGCTGCCGATGGCGCTGGCGCCGGATCGCGAAGGCAGCGTGCGCGAAGGGGACGGCCCGCCGCCGGTCCTGCCGGCCGGGCCGCAGCTGATCGCGGCCGCCATCGGCTACTGGTCCCGCATCGCCGCCGACGAACGCATCTCGGCGCCCTTCCGGGCGCTCGCCACGCGCCGCGCCGGGGCGCTCGCGGCACCGGCCGGCCGCAATGGCATCCGCCTTGACCTGGAAGGATGACTTCCCCCGCCCCCTTGCGTACCCTCCCGCACTTTCGCGACCGGCCGCCAACGATGACCGACACTCCGACGCTGCGCATCGCCACCCGCAAGAGTCCGCTCGCCCTGTGGCAGGCCGAGCACGTCGCCGCGCGCCTGCGCGCCGCGCATCCGGGGCTGGCAGTCGAGCTGGTCGGCATGAGCACGCAGGGCGACCGCATCCTCGACAGCCCGCTCGCCAAGGTCGGCGGCAAGGGCCTGTTCGTGAAGGAACTCGAAGTCGCGCTGCTCGACGGGCGCGCCGACATCGCCGTGCATTCGATGAAGGACGTGCCGGTCGAATTTCCGGATGGCCTGCACCTGCCGGTGATCCTGGAGCGCGAGGACCCGCGTGATGCCTTCGTCTCGAACGCGTACGCGCGCTTTGAAGACCTGCCGCAGGGCGCGCGCGTCGGCACCTCCAGCCTGCGCCGCCAGTGCCAGCTCGCCGCGCGCCGGCCGGATCTCGTCATCGACAGCCTGCGCGGCAACGTCAATTCGCGGCTCGCGAAGCTCGATGCCGGCCAGTTCGACGCGATCATCCTCGCCGCCGCCGGCCTCAAGCGTCTCGGCTTCGCCGACCGCATCCGCTGCGAACTCGAACCCGAAACCAGCCTGCCGGCGATCGGTCAGGGCGCGATCGGCATCGAATGCCGGCGCGACGATGCGCGCACCGGGGCGCTGATCGCGGTGCTCGACGACGCCGACACGCACCTGCGCCTGCGCGCCGAGCGTGCGCTGAACACGCGCCTCAAAGGCGGCTGTCAGGTGCCGATCGCCGGGCACGCGATCCTCGACGGCGACCAGCTCTGGCTGCGCGGCCTGGTCGGCGAGCCGGACGGCAGCCGCACGCTGCGCGCCGAACGGCGCGGTCCGGCGAGCGAGGCCGAAGCGCTCGGCGTGCAGCTCGCCGAGGACCTGCTCGCGCTCGGTGCCGACGTGATCCTCGCGCGCGTGTTCGGCGCGCAGCCCTGAACGCCGGAGCGGCACGGCGATGAGCACGGCCCTGAAGGGCCTGCAGGTGCTGGTGACGCGCCCGGCGGCGCAGTCCGGCGCGCTCGCCGGTGCGATCGAGGCCGCCGGCGGGTTCGTGCGCAGCTTCCCGGCGCTGGCGATCCTGCCGCCGCAGGACCCGTCCGCGGCCTGCGCCGCCCTCGACCGGCTGCCGGGCAGCGCGCTCGCGATCGTGACCAGCGCCAACGTCGTCGCGCTGCTGCGCCCCTGGCTGGCCGCGCGCGGCGGCTGGCCGGACGGGGTCGGCTGTCTGGCGATCGGCGGGGCGAGTGCGCGTGCGGTGCGCGAGCTCGGCGTGCCGGTCGCGCACGACACGCCGGGGGCGCTGCGCAGCGAGGAGCTGCTCGCCACGCCGGAGCTTGCCGCCGGCTGCGTGCGCGGGCGGCGCGTCGTGATCCTGCGCGGCGAGGGCGGGCGCGAGCTGCTCGGCGCCGAACTCGGTCGCCGCGGCGCCGAGGTCGTGATCGCCGAACTCTACCGGCGCGCGCCGCCGCCCGATGCCGACCCGCAGCGCCTCGCCGGCTGGCTGCGCGACGGGGCGATCGACATC
>JAFEGB010000255.1 GCA_018240295.1 Pseudomonadota bacterium | reverse complement strand
GGATGTCGCCGGCGGCTTCCCGCGCGTGCGCGAGGCCTGCGAGCGGCTCGCCGAAGCCGGCTGCGCGGTGTCGCTGTTCATCGACGCCGACCCGGAGCAGATCGACGCCGCCGCGCGCAGCGGCGCGCCGAAGATCGAGCTGCACACCGGCCGCTACGCCGAGGCCGCCACCGCCGACGAGCTCGCGACCGAACTCGCGCGCCTGCGCGCCGCCGCTGCGCAGGCGCATGCGCTCGGTCTGGTCGTCAACGCCGGCCACGGCCTGCACTACCACAACGTCGCCGCCATCGCGGCGATCCCCGAGCTGCACGAGCTCAACATCGGTCACGCCATCGTCGCGCAGGCGCTGTTCGACGGTCTCGCGCAGGCCGTGCGCGACATGAAGCGGCGGATGCTGGAGGCCCGCGCGAGGGTCGCCGGCCGATGATCCTCGGGCTCGGCACCGACATCGTGCGCGTCGCGCGCATGGAGGAGATCATCGCCCGCCACGGCGAACGCTTCGCCGAGAAGGTGCTGACCGCCGACGAGCTCGACGAGTACCGCGCCAGCCGCCACCCGGCACGGCTGCTCGCCAAGCGCTTCGCAGTCAAGGAGGCGGCGCTGAAGGCGCTCGGCACCGGCGTGCAGCAGGGCCTGACGCTCGCGCAGGTCGGCCTCGGCCACGACGCGCTCGGCTGCCCGCACCTGATCCTCAGCGGTGCTGCGGCCGCACGCCTGCAGGCACTCGGCGCCAGCG
The DNA here is from genome assembly GCA_018240295.1 of Pseudomonadota bacterium. GTDB lineage: Bacteria > Pseudomonadota > Gammaproteobacteria > Competibacterales > Competibacteraceae > Plasticicumulans. Next base: position 4,949 of record JAFEGB010000255.1, on the reverse strand, counting down.
CCACGCACGTCAGCATCAGCGACGAGCGCGAATACGCGCTGGCGGTGGTGATCGTCGAGGGCGACGCCGGCCCGCCCGGCCGCGCGCCGGCCTGAACCAGGCTCGCGGCGGCCGGCGGCGTCGCGGACGCTGCGGGCGCCGGTCGCGAGGCTTCGAGCCGCGGCTTCGACACTCCGAACCCCGGCACCGCGGCTTTGAGCGTTGGCATCTCCGCTGCGGACCTCGGCACCGAGGCTTCGGGCGTCGATCACGACGCTTTTCACGTCGGTCGCAAGGCTTCGGACGCGAAGCGCAAGGCTTTCCACGCGAGGCGCAAGGGAAAAAGCCTTGCGTGCAAGGGGCCGTGCCTTGCGCGCAAGGCTTTCGACGCGAAGTGCAAGCTGAAAAGCCTTGCACGCAAGGCTTCGAGCGTCATCCGCAAGGCTTTCTGCCTTGCGCGCAACGGAAAAAGCCTTGCGTGCAAGGCTTTTTGCGCGAGGCTCAACGGAAAAAGCCTTGCGCCTGCGGCTTCGGGCCTTGCGGCTGCGGCTTTGAAGCTTGCGCGGGCGGAAGCGGGGCGGGGACGCGGGCGGCGGGGCGCGTCAGTCGCGGAAGTTCGTGAACTGCAGCGGCATGTCGACCTGGTCGGTGGCGCGCAGCATCGCGATCGCCTCCTGCAGGTCGTCGCGCTTCTTGCCGGTGACGCGCACCTGCTCGCCCTGGATCTGCGCCTGCACCTTCATCTTCGAGTCCTTGATCAGCTTGACGATCTTCTTCGCCAGCTCGGACTCGATGCCGTGGCGCACGGTGATCTTCTGGCTGGCCTTGAGGTTGGCGGTCTTTACCTCGTCGACCTTCAGGCTGCGGATGTCGATGCCGCGCTTGGCGAGCTTCTGGTACAGGATCGTGCTCATCTGCTCGATCTGGAATTCGGTCTTCGCGTGCAGCGTCAGCTCCCATTCGCTGCGCTCGACGCGCGCCTCGGCGCCCTTGAAGTCGTAGCGGGCGTCGATGTCGCGGTTGGCCTGGTCGATGGCGTTGTTCAGTTCGTGTTCGTTGATTTCGGAAACCACGTCGAAGGAAGGCATGGCGATGATCTCGATGAAGGTGGAGGCGGGCGGCGGCGGGCGCGGAGCATAGCGCGACCGGCACGGCCCGATCAGCCGCCGGCACCGGGTTTCGGCGGCGGGGCGGTGTTGTCCTTCGGCGTCGGCGACTTGCCGCCGATGCGGCTCGGCGGCGGGATGTAGGACGGGTCCTTCGGATCGGCCGGGCCGCCTTTCTCCAGCGTGTAGATCAGGTCGCCGCCGGTGGCCGTGCCGCTGGAGCGGGCTTCGGCCGACAGCCAGTCGGTGATCTTGTAGCGCATCAGGAAGGTGCCGGTCGGCTCGAACAGGCCGACGCCGTAGCTGACGTAGAGCTTCGGCGTCAGGTACTTGCCGAGCATCAGCGAGGCACCCTTGACGCCGTCCTCGCCGCCGGACTCGAAGCCGAACTGGTCGAAGCCGAGCGACTTGCCGATGCCGCCGGTCAGGTTGCTGGCGCCGCCGGTGCCGAGCGCGGCGACCGCGCGCATCAGCAGCGCCGATTCCGAGCCGCTGTTCGCGCTCGGCGCCTGCCCGAACACCAGATACGACAGCACGCTGGCGTCCGGCATCGACGGTTCCGAGAACAGCTTCAGCTCCGGGCGCTTGGCCGAGCCGCCGATGCGCGCGCCGGCGACCACGTCATCGACGGTGCGCGTTGCGCGCAGGTCGAGGCCGGGGTTGTCGACCGGGCCGCCCGAGAACAGCAGCCGGCCGCGCTCGATGTCGAGCTTCTGGCCGAAGATCTCGTACTCGCCGCTTTCGACCTCGAGCGCGCCGGTGGCGCGCGGCGCGAGCGGCGGCACCTGCTCGACGACGATGCTGCCGAGCAGCCGCGCCTTGAAGCCGGGCGCGTCGATGCGCACGTCGTCGCCGAGCGTGACGCGCACCTGCGCCTGGATCGCCATCGGCGTCGATTCCGCGTGCGCATCGCCGACGATGTAGACGTCATCGGACGGACTGACGACGTTGCGCCGGTCCGGCGGCTTGATCAGCGCATACGGCACGTGCACTTCGCCGTCGATGCGCAGCGTGCCGTCGGCGAGCTGCGCGGTCAGCTCCGGCGAGACGCGCAGCTTCAGCGTCGAGGAATCGGCCGCCTGGAAGTCCTCGCCGCTCAGATGCAGCCGGAAGCGCTGGCTGGCCGGCTGCCAGGCGCCGTCGAGCGCGACGTGGCCGCTGCCGGAGCGCGCGCCGCCCGTGAAGCGCAGCCCGCCCTGACCGTCGCCATCGGCGAGCACGGCGACATCCTGCAGCTTCAGGCCGAGGGCCGGCAGCTCGAAGCCGCCGCCGGACAGGCCGGCGCGGCCGCGGAAGGTCGGTGCCGACAGCTTGCCGCCGAGCGTCAGATCGGCGTTGACGCGGCCGCTGGCGCGCGAGATTTCCGGCGACAGCGCCGGCAGCAGGTCGAGGCGGTTGAAGTTCGCACGCACGCGCCCGCTCAGGCCGGCCTCGGCCGTCAGGCCGCTGGTGCGCACCTCGGCATCGATGCCGTCGCTGCCGCCGAGGCCGAACTGCAGCCTGCCGTCGAGCTGGCTGCCGGCGTCGAGCTTCGCTTCCAGCCGGCCGTTGACCGGCAGCTCGATCGGCGCGGCCGCGCCGGTCCAGCGCACGCGCCCCGGTGCGATCGTCACCAGCGCCCGCGCGTTCTTCAGGGCGTTGCCGGGGCCGAGCACGGCTTCGGCGTCGGCGTCCACCGAGGTCTGCAGGGCGAGTTCGGGCGGCAGGAATTTTTTGACCTTGTCCGGCACGAACTTCGTCAGCTTCAGCGTCGCCGTGCCGCCGTCGGCGGCGCGCCAGTCGGCCTGCACGCAGAGCCGGGTCGGGCGCGAGGCGAGGCAGAGCGGCGACACCTTCGCGGCATCGAAGGCGGTCGCGAGCCGGATCGAGGCCGGCTGTTCGAGCTTCCAGTCGCCGAGTCCGGTCTGCAGCAGGTCGAGCCGTTCGAGCCTGCCGAGCCATTGTTCGCCGTCGATGCGGCCGCTCAGGCGCAGCGCCGCGCGCACCGGCGCACCGTTGAGCGTCAGTTCGGCGCGGTGCGCGGCGGCCGTGCCGTCGGCATCGAGCTGCAGGCGCTCGAAACTCTGGCCGGCGAGCGCCAGCGCCCGGCCGTCGACGTGCAGTTCCGAGCGCCGCCGGCCGGCGGAATCGACATCGGCGCGCACGGTGAGCGTCTGCAGGCCGCCATCCGGCCAGCCGAGGTTCTGGCCGTCGAGCTTCGCCTGGAGCTGCGGACGTTCGCGCGGGCCGCTGAGCTGACCATCGCCGCTGAGCCGGCCGCGCAGGCCCGGCGCGGCTCTGGCGAGATCGGGCGCGGCGAGCTTCCAGCGCAGGTCCCAGGTCTCGTGGATCCGGCCTTCGGCATCGAGGCGCGTGCCGCCGTAGACGAGCTTCGCCGCCGGCAGGTCGAGGTTCGCGCCGCTGACGCGCGCATCGATGCGCCCGTCGAGCGGCTGATCGCGCAGCCGGCCGTCGAGCTTCGACAGCAGCACGTGCGCCTGCGGCTGGCCGTCGGCATCGATGTGGCCGTCGCTCGTGAGTTCGAAGGCGATGCGCCCCGGCCATTCGGGCGCGAACCTGCCGGGATCGAGCTTCTGCCCGGCGAGTTCGGCCTCCCATTCGAGCCGTGGCGCCCAGCGCAGCCCGGCCTTGCCGTCGATGCGGCCATCGAGCAGCGTGATCGCGAGCGTTGCCAGCCTGGCCGCCTCGTCGCTGCCGTCGCCGCTTGCCTTCAGCGTCAGCGGCGGCACGCTGTCGCCGGCGGCGTCGAGTTCGAGCGCATACGTGTACTGCTTCGGCGTGCCCTCGGCCTGGAGCCTGCCCTTCGGGCTCGCGTACTGCGCCTTGCCCTTCAGCGGCCAGCCGAGCTGGCGCCAGTTCGCGTCCACCGCGAAGCGCAGGTCGGCGAAGCTCACGCGAGCGCTGGCGTCGATCTGCGCCGGGCCGTCCGGCGAGCGCACGGCCAGCGATTCGATGACGGCGTGCGCGGTGTCGCCGCGCACGCTTGCCTCGGTCGCGAGCCGCCCGGCCTCGGGCACGTCGGCGAGCAGCTTCAGCGTCGTGCGCCAGTCGGCCTGCGTGCCGGAAACCCGGAAGTGACCCTCGGGGCTCGCGATCTGCGCCGGACCGTCGATCGGCCAGGCGAGGGCGCGCCAGTCGCCTTCGAACTCGATGCGGCTCATCGCCGGGTCGGGCGCGAGCGAGATGCCGCCGAGCGCGGTCAGCGCCAGCGGGCTGCCGGCGCGATGCACGGCGAGCGAGCGCACGCGGATTTCGGTCGTGGTGCCGGCGGCTTCGAGCGCGAGCTGCCAGGCCGGCGTGCCGAGCTCGGGCGCGAGCGCCTTCAGCACCGCCTGCGCCTGCACCTCTGCCGCCCAGCGCGGCAGGCCGAGCGCATCGTCGACGCTGGCCGTGACCGTGGCTTCGACGGCACCGCGCGTGCTTGCCTTCAGCTCGAAGCGATCGAGCGTGCCGGCGAGCTGCAGCCTGACATCGAGCGGCGCGGCGAGCGGGGTTTCATCGAGATGACCGCCGAGTTCGATCGTCGTCGGCCAGCGTCCGGCCGGGGCGAGATGGCCCTTGCCGCCGGCGTTCATGCCGGGCATGCGCACGTCGAAATGATCGAGCGTCAGTCCGTCGACGGTGTAGCGCGCGGCGAGCCGGGCGCTGTCGATCACGACCGGCGCACCGGCCGCCGGCTGCACGCGCACGCCGTCGACCATCACGTTGTCGAGCTCGATCGCCAGCGGCAGCGCCAGGTTCGGCAGCGTGAACGGCTGCGCGGGCGGCGGAGGTTCCGGCGGTGGCGCCGGCGGCGGCAGCTTCAGCGCGACGCCGCTGACGGCGAGCCGGCTGATGTGCAGCGCCGGTTCGAGCAGCCGGCGC
>JAFEGB010000254.1 GCA_018240295.1 Pseudomonadota bacterium | reverse complement strand
TGTCACGGTGTCGCCGCTCGCAGCGGGCCGCCGTCGCCGCAGGGGATTTCAGACCGCGAAACTCTCGCCGCAGCCGCACTGCGACTTGACGTTCGGGTTCGTGAACCGGAACGCCTCGTTCAGGCCCTCGCGCACGAAGTCGAGTTCGGTGCCGTCGATGAACGGCAGGCTCTTGCGATCGACGACGAGCTTCAGGCCCCGGTCCTCGAACACCTGGTCGTCGGCATGGATGGCATCGGCGACCTTGACCACGTAGGCGAAGCCCGAGCAGCCCGAGCTGCGCACGCCGAGGCGCAGGCCGAGCCCGTGCTCGTGCTTGTCGATGTAGGTCTGCGCGCGCTTCGCCGCGGCTTCGGTCAGCGTGATGGCCATGGTGGGACTCCTCGTTCAGGCGGTGGATCGGAGGTCGGAACCGGTTTCGGGCAGCCGGCCGGCGGCGGCGTCGAGTGCCGCCGCGAGGGCGCGCAGCGCCAGCACCGACGCCGGCAGGCGCTGCGCCGGCAGGCCGAGGGCGGCAGCAAGATCAGCATGATGCAGCGCGCGGGCCGCGTCCGCGTCGAGCCCGGGCAACTGCGTGGCCAGCCAGGATGCGGTGGCGATCGCCGCGACCGTGCCGCAGGCCGACTGGCGGACTTCAGCGATGCGCCCGTCGCGCCCGAAGCGCAGTTCGAGGCGGATCAGGTCGCCGTCGGCCGACGGACCGGCCGTGGCACGGCTCACGCCCGGCGTGCCGCAGGCGAACGTGCCGGCATGCTGCGGATCGCGGAAATGAATCTGGGCGGCGGGGCCGTAATTCAAGGCGGCCAGGGCTTCGGGATCGGTGCCGGCAGCCTCGGCGAGCGGTGCATCGGGGCAGAGCGGCGACAGTCCGCGCAGCCAGCCCACGGCCCGCGTGATCCGGGCGATGGCCAGATCGATGTCGTCGAGGCTCGTCGATCGCCCCGGCGACAGCCGCAGGCTGCAGCGGGCGGGGGCATCCGGCACGCCCAGCGCGCGCAGCACGTGCGAGGGCTGCGCCTCGGCCGAGCTGCAGGCCGAGCCGCCCGACAGCGCAAGCCCCGGCAGCGCGGCGAACAGGCTCTCGCTGCCGATGCCCTCGAAGCCGAGGTTCAGGATGCCGGCGACGCGCTGCTGCGGATGCCCGTGCAGGTGCGTGCCGGGCAGGTGGCAGAGCCCGGCCCGCAGCCGTTCATCGAGCGCCGCGAGGTGCCGCGCGTCGGCTTCGCGCCGCTCGCGCAGCAGCCGGCAGGCCGTGCCGAAGCCGACGATCTGGTGCACGGCCAGCGTGCCGGCGCGCAGGCCGCGCTCCTGACCGCCGCCGTGCATCTGCGCATCGAGCCGCACGCGCGGCAGCCGGCGCACGTACAGCGCGCCGATGCCCTTCGGCCCGTACAGCTTGTGCGCCGACAGGCTCATCAGGTCGAGCTCGGGCAGCCATGCCGTCAGGTCGATGCGCCCGGCCGCCTGCGCGGCATCGACGTGGAACAGCGCGCCGTGCGCACGCACGAGCCGCCCGAGCGCGGCGATGTCCTGCACGACGCCGGTCTCGTTGTTGACGGCCATCACCGACACCAGCGCGGTGTCCGGGCGCAGCGCCGCGGCGAGTCGCGCCGGATCGAGCAGGCCGTCGGCGCCGGGATCGAGCACGGTCAGCCCGGCGCCGGCGCGGCGCAGCTGCGCGCAGACATCGAGCACCGACTTGTGTTCGGTCGAACAGGTGATCAGGTGCCGGCCGCGGCGGCTGGCCTGCAGCGCGCCCTTCAGCGCCAGATTGCTGGCTTCGGTGGCCCCGGAGGTCCAGACCAGCTCGGCCGGATCGCAGCCGAGCAGCGCCGCCAGTTCGGCGCGTGCCTGCCCGACGCGCGCGGCAGCCCGCCGGCCATGGGCGTGGGTGGTCGAGGCCGGATTGCCGAAGTCCCCGTCGGCGCCCAGACATTCGAGCATCGCGGCAACGACCTGCGCATCGACCGGCGTGGTCGCGGCGTGATCGAGATAGACGGCGCTGCTCATCGCATCGGTGCGCGCACCGGCCTCAGTCGCCGGCGGCGCGGCGCAGGTCGTGCTGCACGAAGTGACGCAGCGGATGCGTGCTGACGGCCGGCTGGCGGGTGCCGATGCGCCGCGCCATCTCGCCGAGCGTGCGGCCCTGCAGGAAGGCGTGGATGTGGCTGGAGAGTTCGACCCAGAGCTCGTGGGTCAGGCACTGGTGATCGCCGTGACAGTTGCCGAGGCCGCCGCAGCGCGTCGCATCGACCGACTCGTCGACGGCCTCGATGACTTCGGCGAGCGTGATCGCATCGGCGCTGCGGGCCAGCGAATAGCCGCCGCCGGGGCCGCGCGTGCTCGCGACCAAGCCCTGCTTGCGCAGCTTCGCGAACAGTTGTTCGAGGTAGGCGAGCGACAGGTTCTGACGTTCCGAGATGTCCGACAGCACCACCGGTTCGCCGTGGAAATGCAGCGCGAGATCCAGCATCGCGGTTACCGCATAGCGGCCTTTCGTCGTCAGTTTCATGTCTGCCCCCGTCGCTTCCGCCTCGATAGTCCGGCCCCGTGCGTAGCAGGACCGTCTTTAGTGTGGGCCGCTTTATACTCGTACCCGAGAAAAGCGGTCAACTATTAGGCACTTCTCCGCTGATCTGCGTCAGCTGTGCATCGGTGCGGCGCATCTGCTTCCCGCCCTGCACCGCCGACAGCACGCCGCGCAGGATCGCCAGTTCGTTCTGCTCGACCGCGGCGCGCGCGAACAGCCGGCGCAGCCGGCGCATCAGGTGGCGCGGGCGCTGCGGATCGTGGAAGCCGATCTCGATCAGCACCTGCTCCAGGTGCGCGTAGAACTGCTCCATGTCGTCGTGCGCCGCCAGCCGGTCGAACGGTGCCGGCGCCTCGCCGCTCTCCTGCAGCGCCAGCAGCGCGACGCGCACCTCGTAGCAGAGTACCTGCACGGCGGCGGCGACATTCAGCGAGCTGAATCCGGGATGGGTCGGGATGTGCACGAACTGCGTGCAGTAGGCCATCTCGGCGTTGGTCAGCCCGGTGCGCTCGCGCCCGAACACCAGCGCGCAGGTCTCGCCGGCCGTCAGCATCGGCGCGATGCGGCTCGCGGCGGTGCGCGCATCCATGACCTCGGCGACGATGTGCCGCGGACGCGCCGAGGCGCCGAAGGCGCAGGCGCAGCCGGCGAGTGCCTCGGGCAGCGTCGCGACCACGCGCGCCGCCGTGAGCACGTCGTCGGCACCGGCGGCGCGCGCACTGGCGGCCGGGTCCGGATAGCGTTCCGGCGCCACCAGCACCAGCTCGCTCGCGCCCATGTTCTTCATCGCGCGCGCAGCGGCGCCGATGTTGCCGGGATGACTGGTTTCGACGAGGACGACGCGGAGGTTCGGCAGCAGCATGCGTGCAGGCGGTCCGGTACGGCGCGGGGGCGGATCGGATATGCTACGCGATTCTTTGCCCGACCCGGGCTCCGATCTTTCCCAAGACCGCTCCAGAGCGCCCCCGAAGCGAAGCCGCCGCCATGCATCCGACCCTCACCATCGCCCAGCGCGCCGCCCAGGCCGCCGCCAAGGTCATCCTGCGCAACATCGACCGGCTCGATCAGCTGACGGTCAGCGAGAAGGGGCGGCACGACTTCGTCAGCGAGGTCGACGTGCAGGCCGAGCGCGAGATCGTCAAGGTGCTGCGCAAGACCTACCCCGATCACGCGATCCTCGCCGAGGAGAGCGGCGCGGCCGGCGAATCCGATTACCAGTGGATCATCGATCCGCTCGACGGCACGACCAACTTCCTGCACGGCCACCCGCAGTTCGCGATCTCGATCGCGCTGAAGGTGCGCGGGCGCCTCGAATCCGCGCTGATCCACGATCCGCTGCGCCAGGAAACCTACGCCGCCGCGCGCGGCGAGGGCGCGACGCTCAATGACCGCCGCATCCGCGTCAAGCCCGCGGCCGGCCTCGACGGCGCGCTGCTCGGCACCGGCTTCCCGTTCCGGGCGCCGCGGCACATGCCGGCGTATCTGGCCTGCTTCGCGGCGCTGGCCGAGCACTGCGGCGAGATGCGCCGCGCCGGCTCGGCGGCGCTCGATCTCGCCTACGTCGCCGCCGGCCGCCTCGACGGCTTCTGGGAGATCGGTCTGGCCGAATGGGACATGGCCGCCGGCGTGCTGCTGGTGCAGGAAGCCGGCGGCCTGGTCGGTGACTTCGGCGGCGGCGCCGAGTACTTCCGCACCGGCAACGTCGTCGCCGGCACGCCCAAGGTATTCAAGGGCCTGCTGCAGACCATCCAGCCGCACCTGACGCCGGCACTGAGCCGCTGAATCCCCCCGCCTCCGGATCTCTGCTGCGGCGCGCCATAAATTACCGGATGCCATGATGGCAACGACTTTCGTTGCCGTCATGCGCAAGAGCCTGCACGGCCGCATCGGACTGCTCTAGTCTGACCCCGGTTTGCACCCGGCCGAAGGCTGTCTGCCACGGCAGCGAACTTCGGGACTGACCGCGCACTCCGACGTACCGCCACAGTTCCCGCCCCCATAAGCAAGCGCGGCATACCCGATCACGGGGATTCAGGAGGTCAGCATGCAGAAGAAAACCCTCGCCTTTCTCGCGCCGCCGTTTGCCATCGCCCGCTTCGGCGGCCGCGTCGCCTGGTGCGCAGCTCCGATCGGCACGGTCTGGATGAGCGCGATCGTCGGCATCCTGATCGGCATCCAGGGCGACATGAGCACCGCCACCCGCGAACCGATGCTGTGGGTCATCGCCCTCGGCCTGGCGATCTGGGCCGTGTCCTCGGTGTGGGCGCTGATGGTCATCGGCGGCGTCGATCACGATGTCGCGCACGATGCCGACAGCACGCTCGAACACACGGTGCACGCCGAGGAAGACGAACTCGACCCGCTCGAACAGATCCGCGGCATGCGCTGAACGCGCCGCGCGGCCGTCGCGAGGCGGCCGGAAAACACAAAGGGGAGGCCGGCCGGCCTCCCCTTTTTCATGCCCCCTTCTCTCCCCATCTCACTCCCGCGAGGGCCGAGGGGCTGAAAAGCGAAGCATTCCTGATGATGGCGGTGTGCCCGGCCTCACGGCCGCGCGTCGCCCTCCTCCTTCACCTTCGCCAGCAGATCCTCGCGTGACAGGCCGAGGTGCAGTGCGGTTGCCGAGGCGACGTAGATCGACGAGTACGTGCCGATCAGCACGCCGACGATCATGATCAGCGAGAAGGTGTGGATCGCGTCGCCGCCCCAGACGTAGAGCACGACCACCGCGAGCAGCGTCGTCATGCTGGTCATGATCGTGCGGGCCAGCGTCTCGTTGATCGAGATGTCGATGACGCGCTCCGGCGTGTCCTTGCGCAGCCGGCGGAAGTTCTCGCGGATGCGGTCGAACACGACGACGGTGTCGTTCACCGAGTAGCCGATCACGGCGAGGATCGCGGCGAGGCCGGTCAGGTCGAACTCGATGCCGAACAGCGCGTAGACGCCGATGCAGAACACCACGTCGTGCAGGGTCGCGGCGATCGCGCCGAGCGCGAGCCGCCATTCGAAGCGGAAGGCGACGTAGACGAGGATGCCGAGCATCGCGAACACCGCCGCCAGCGAACCGTTCTGCACCAGCTCGCCGCCGACCTGCGGACCGACGAACTCGACGCGGCGCACCTCGACCGCACCGTCGTTGCCGAGCTTCAGCGCATCGAGGATGTGCGTGCTGAGCGCCGCGGCGTCGCTGCCCTCGTGCGGCGGCACGCGGATCAGCACCTCGGCGGCCGAGCCGATGTACTGGGTCTGCGCATCGGCGAAGCCGCCGGCGGCGAGCGCCGAGCGCACCTGCGGCATCTCGATGGCCTGCGCGTAGCGCACCTCGATGACGGTGCCGCCGGTGAAGTCGAGCCCGTAGTTGAGGCCCTTGAACACCAGCGCGCCGGCGCAGACCAGCATCAGCAGCAGGGTCAGGAACAGCGACATGCGCCCGAAGCGCATGAAGCGGATGTCGAGCGTGTGGGGGATCAGCTGCATGGCACGCGCTCCGTTACACCGAGATGCGGCCGACCTTGCGACCGCCGTAGACGAGGTTGACCAGTGCGCGGCTGACGGTGACGGCCGTGAACATCGAGGTCAGGATGCCGATGATCAGCGTCACCGCGAAGCCCTTGACCGGGCCGGAGCCGAGCGAGAACAGCGCGATGCCGGCGATCAGGTGCGTGACGTTGGCGTCGAGGATGGTCGCGAACGCCCGCTCGAAGCCGGCCTTGATCGCCGCCTGCGGCGTCAGGCCCAGGCGCAGTTCCTCGCGCAGGCGCTCGTAGATCAGCACGTTGGCGTCGACCGCCATGCCCATCGTCAGCACGATGCCGGCGATGCCGGGCAGCGTCAGCGTCGCCTGCAGCAGCGACAGCGCCGCGATGATCAGGATGACGTTGACCGCCAGCGCCACCACCGAGATGAGGCCGCAGAGCCGGTACGAGACGATCATGAAGATCGCGACGACGACGAAGCCGGCGATCGAGCTGTCGAAACCCTGCTCGATGTTCTCGCGTCCGGCGCTCGGGCCGACCGTGCGTTCCTCGACGATCTGGATCGGCGCGGCCAGCGCGCCGGCGCGCAGCAGCAGCGCGAGGTTGCGCGCTTCCTGCGGGTTGTCGAGGCCGGTGATCTGGAAGCGCGCGCCGAGGCGGTCGCGGATGCGCGCGACGTTGATGACTTCCTCGACCGTGGTCGAGACCTTCTGCGCCTTGCCGTCGACGGTCTTGGTTTCGGTTTTGTTCTCGATGAACACCACCGCCATCATCCGGCCGATCGCGTCCTTGGTCGCATCTTCCATGCGCCGCGCGCCCTTGCCGTCGAGGTTGATGTAGACCGCCGAACCGCCGGTCTGCTGTTCGATGCCGGAGCTGGCGTCGGTGATGTAGTCGCCGGTCAGGATCACGCGCCGTTCGAGCAGCAGCGGCCGGCCGTTGCGCTCGCGGTACAGGCGGTCGTTGACCGGCACCTGGCCGTTGAGCGCCGCCGCCACGTCGCCGGTCTCGTCGACGAGGCGGAATTCGAGCGTCGCCGTGGCGCCGAGGATTTCCTTGGCGCGCGCCGTGTCCTGCACGCCCGGCAGCTGCACGACGATGCGCGCATCGCCCTGCTGCTGGATGATCGGCTCGGCCACGCCCAGCTCGTTGACGCGGTTGCGCAGCGTCGTGATGTTCTGCTGCAGCGCGAAGGTCTGCTTGTCGGCGAGTTCCTTCTCCGAGAACTGGAAGCTCAGCTCCGTGCCATCCGACGAAGCCGGCCCCGGCACCAGCGCCGGCAGCTTGTCGCGGATCACGCCGAGGCCCTTCTGCGCATCGGTGCCGTCGCGGAAGCTGACCTTCACGCCGCCGCCCTGCGCACGGCCGACCGCGTTGTAGCGGATCTTCTCGGTGCGCAGCAGCGTGCGGATTTCCTCCTGATAGCGCTCTTCGAGCTGCTTCACGACCGCCTTCATGTCCACTTCCATCAGGAAGTGCACGCCGCCGCGCAGGTCGAGGCCGAGGAACATCGGGCTTGCGCGCAGGTTCCTGAGCCACTGCGGCGTGGCCGGGGCCAGGTTCAGCGCGACGATGTAGTCGTTGCCGAGCGCCTGCCCGAGCCGGTCGGCGGCGCGCAGCTGATCGTCGGTGCCGGTCAGGCGCACGAGCAGACGGCCGTTCTCGAGCTCGAAGGTCTTCGGCTGGATCTTCAGCCCCTGCAGCTCGCTGCCGACGCGCTCGATCAGGTTCTGGTCGACCGGCGCGGCGCGGGTCGCCGAGATCTGCACGGCGGGGTCTTCACCGAAGACGTTGGGCAGGGCGTACAGCGCGCCGATCACGCACACGAGCACGATCAGCAGGTTCTTCCACCAGGCGAACTGGTTCATCGACGACGGCTCCCGGCCGGAGCGCAGCGCGCATCCGGAAAACGACCCGACCGCGCCGGCGGCCGCGCCGTCGTCCGGTCCTGCGGACGAAGGCGGGCCGCCGGCGCGGTCGCGAGGCTGGCTGGCTGGGGCTCAGAGGCCCTTGACCGTGCCCTTGGGCAGCAGCGAGCTGACGGCAGCCTTCTGCACCTTGATCTCGACCTTGTCGGCGACTTCGAGCGACACGAAGTTGTCGCCAACCTCGACGATGCGCCCGAGCACACCGCCGCCGGTGACGACCTCGTCACCCTTCTTCAGCGCCTCGATCATGGTCTTGTGCTCCTTCTGCCGCTTCTGCTGCGGACGCAGCAGGATGAAGTAGAAGGCGACCATGATCACGACCAGCGGCAGGAACTGCATGATCGGATCGCTGGCGGCGCCGGCGGGGGCGGCCTGGGCGTAGGCGTCGGAAATCAGGAAGCTCATGGACTCACTTTCTCCGTGGGGTCGGTTCGTTGTGCTGGCCGCTCGTCCGGTCGGGGGCGGCTCTGGCGCCGGCAGCTTGTGCCTGCCGGCACCGGTCGCCGCCCGTCGGGACGGCGGCCGGCAAAAGGTCGCGCATTATACACAGCCGTCCGCAGCCGCCCCGCCGCCACGGCGGGCGTGGAAGCCGGCGCGGAATTCCTCGAAGCAGCCCTCGCTGATCGCGGCGCGGATGCGTGCCATCAGCTGCTGGTAGAAGTGCAGGTTGTGGATGGTGGCGAGGCGCGCGCCGAGGATTTCCTGGTTGCGGTCGAGGTGCTTCAGATACGCGCGCGAGTAGTGCCGGCAGGCGTAGCAGTCGCAGTCGTGGCTGATCGGGCCGGTGTCGAGCCGGTGGCGGCTGTTGCGGATGCGCACGTCGCCGTCCCACGTGAAGTAATGCCCGTTGCGGGCGTTCCGCGTCGGCATCACGCAGTCGAACATGTCGATGCCGCGCGCCACCGCCTCGACGATGTCCTCGGGCTTGCCGACGCCCATCAGGTAGCGCGGCCGCTCCACCGGCAGTTGCGGCACGGTGTGTTCGAGGATGTGGTTGCGCTCGGCCATCGGCTCGCCGACCGCGAGGCCACCGACCGCGTAGCCGTCGAAGCCGATCTCGGCCAGCCCCATCGCCGACTGCGTGCGCAGCACCGGGTACATGCCGCCCTGCACGATGCCGAACAGCGCGTTCGGGTTGGCCAGGCGGTCGTGCTCGGCGCGCGATCGCTTCGCCCAGCGCAGCGACAGTTCCATGGACTTGCGCGCTTCGGTCTCGGTCGCCGGGTAGGGCGTGCATTCGTCGAAGATCATGACGATGTCGGAACCGAGCGCGCGCTGCACCTGCATGGATTCCTCGGGGCCGAGGAACACCTTGTCGCCGTTGACCGGCGAGCGGAAGGTCACGCCCTGCTCGCTGATCTTGCGCAGCTCCGCGAGCGAGAACACCTGAAACCCGCCGGAGTCGGTCAGGATCGGCCCGCTCCAGTGCATGAAGTCGTGCAGGTCGCCGTGGGCGCCGATCACGTCGGTGCCGGGCTGGAGCATCAGGTGGAAGGTGTTGCCGAGGATGATCTCGGCGCCGATCTCGCGGATTTCCTCCGGCGTCATGGCCTTGACGGTGCCGTAGGTGCCGACCGGCATGAACGCCGGGGTTTCGACCGTACCGCGCGCAAACGTCATCCGCCCGCGCCGCGCGGCGCCGTCGGTCGTGAACAACTGGAATTCCATGGGGATGCGGCCGGCCGGTGAAGGGCGCGACAGTTTCGTGACCGCAACCGGGCTTGGCAAGCCGGTTACCGCGGACGGCGCGGCAAGGCTGCACACCCTTGCGTGTTGACGGTCCGGGCTGATCTTGCGGGACTGTGGCCGCGGTTCACGGTCCCCGACGCTTCCCCGCCGCGACCGAAGGCGCTGAAAAGCTCCCGGACAAGCACCCCGGCAGCGCCTGTGGCTGGCGAGGCAGGTGGAGGGGCATGATCAAGGCAGCGAGCGCAGGGGATGACGGTGATTGCCGTGAATCTGCAGGCGATGAACAGAATCAACGAAGATGTTGCGGATTCGTGCGCACGCGGATTTTGAAAGCTTGTACGGCGTGCGCATGAATGCGCAGCCTACCCGGCGGGAGCGTCTTGTTGGGGAGCCACTGTGTTGACCGCCGGTTTACGCGGAGGGAAGGACACCATGCGCTCGGGATGAGCCGCTTGATGCGTCATGAGGTCTTTACAGATAGCCTCAATGTCATAGTTGAACTGGCGTGCATACTCGTCTCTAAGTGCGCGTGTTTCTGAAACAACAGGGTCTTGCCACATATCAGTTCTCCATGAGTTCAAGCGGAGTGCAGATGACTGGTGGTTCGTAGCCGTGCGCTCTGCAGGTTGCTTCGATTTTAGGCCGCGTATGCGCGTTGGCAATATGCGTGCAATTCCAGGTGAGAAGATACTCAACGCCGTTTACAGCAGCCAGCGCAACGTGCAGGGCATCTACTGCTGCTTGTTGCGGCAGGGCGTATTCCTGGATCAAGGCTTGCGCCAACTCCTGCGCCTGCTGAGAAACTTGCAGCAGCGGCAGGCTGTTGACAACAGCAAGACGCCGCTGCGCCGCTTCTGGATGACCGCATCCGGCTTCTGAAACAACCAGTTCAGAAGCCACCAGGCTGTAATGGTCTTTTTGTGTTTCCCACCATTCCGCCGTGACACTTTGGTTGGCCATGGCACGCAGGTCGTTGCTTGGACGTGCCGTCAAATAGCTCAGAACGGATGTTTCGATGTAAACAGATGACTTCATTGTGCTCTCAGCGCTGATGGTGCGCAGCGAAGCTACACACTCTACGGGACTGGATGACCGGGGTGTCCGGGGAAGGGCGCGACAGTTTCGGGACGGTGGGCGGGGATGGCAAGCGTAGGGCTCAGCGGCGGCGGGCGGCGAGCAGGGTTTCGACCTTCTGGAGA
>JAFEGB010000253.1 GCA_018240295.1 Pseudomonadota bacterium | reverse complement strand
TATGTCGTATCGAGCAGATCCACTCTCACCTAGCGCACTCAGCGCTTCGAAGATCAGTTCGGCATTAGCAAACTGAGTTTTACGGCGCTGCTTCAGCGCTTTGCTGAAAGCACCTTTGATACTGTCCGATGCTTCTTCCACATAAGTCTTGATGGCCTCCTCGCAATTTGCCGTTGTTAGCTCGACGGGAGGCCCTTGAACTGTTTCCACGATTCCCGCGACTATGCACATGTTTAGGCATAGATGGTGACAAACAGATGCAAGTCCATTCGAATGGCGTGATACCAGCTTTTTTATTTGGGTGCTAAATTTTATGTTGAGTGCTTCTTCGCCTTTTTCTATTATCTTTCCGATTTCGTTTTCGGTCATCAGCGAAACATGTATTTCTGCGACTCTGTTTCGCATCTCGTGGTCATAGTCTACGACCTGTCTAGCGGTATCGACCGCTCCGAGAGCAATGATTTTTAGCTCAGGGTAGTCATCCGATAGGTCCATGAAAACTTTCATAAGCTGAGAAAGCTTTTGCTTCTCGCTCTCGTCGATCTTGTGAAAATCTTCGAGTACCCAGCAGGCTTTCTGCGCGCCTAAAAACCTGCCGAGGGCTTGAGGCGTGAGTTGAGGAGGTAAGATGCGGGCCTGTTTCTCCGAGGAGTCACTAGACTCAGAAGCGGTCAGCTTGGCCTGAACAAGCCTATATGAGGCTCCGAGATCAACCCCAGTCGCAGACTTGAGAGTGCTCTGCTTTTCAGAGGTATAGAATGGTGCTAGCTGATCGAATGCGTCGAGTAGCAGTTGCTCAAACTTGAGCCCCTTCATGCAGCGCGTCGTGATATGTGTCTCGTAGAGTTGCGTTAGCTTATTTACGAGCAATGTCGTCTTGCCGGTTCCCGAGTGGCCGTAGACAACAATTTGCTTTCCCGGTGTTGTTAGGGAATTGACCATACGATCATTTACCGCGTCGCGTTCGACGAACGCAATCCGCGCCGGTTTGGTCGGTGTGAACACATCGCGAGTCAAGACTATTTCCACTGTGTTACCTGCACCTGCATTTGAACGGGTTATTGGAGTTTGTGTCTAACGTTTGAATTCACCGGCCTGCGCGGCTTTTCGCGCAGGTCCGCTGGAATGATGGGTTGGGCCGCACGTCAATTCTCTACCTCGGCTCCCACTCCCCCGCATCGTTGTAGTTCCGCGAGCCAACAAATCCGGCCGCTTGCCACATTAAATCGAATGCCGGCTTCATAGCCTTTTCGGGTGACACCGCTGACGGTGCAACGACATCTGGCAAAACAAGAGTTTTTCGATCAAACAACGTCTGGTACGGATCATCGAATCCCCAGCCTGGTAGGGTGCGCATTTATGCGCACGCGGTTTTGAAGTACTGCATCGCAGTGCGCATATACGCATTTAGTCGCCGCTTCACCGGCCGTCAAGCTGTGTCGCATTGTTGCCATGCGTCCGTTCGTCCGCGCAGCAGTGATGCTGCAGCTTGCTCATGTCTGTCTCCGTGTTCTTCACGCCTGCACCTTTCGCAGGTGCAGGTGGATTTACTTGGGCGAGCTTGTCGCGACGGACAAGCTGCCCGCCGCGCGGAACCCCGTCCCGCCTCACCCCTTCACCGCCCCCATCAGCATCTTCGCCTCCGCCACCGACTGCGCATCGGCGTTCAGCGCCGCGGCCTGTTCGAGCAGCTTGCGTTCCTCGGCCGGCTTGCCGTCGGCGGCTTCGATGCGGGCGCTGGCGATCAGATACGCGGCGCGGGCGGAGGCCGGCAGCGTGGCGAGTTTCGGGGCGAGGTCGGTGCGGATGGTCTTGGCGGTGTCGAGCGAGCCCATCACGTTGACCTCGGCGCCGGTGCGCATGCGCACCAGCGCGACCGTGAAGTCCTGCGGGGCGAGCTTGCCGGCGCGGTCGAGGTCGTCGAGGCAGTTGCGCACCAGCCAGAGCTTGTCGAAGCCCATCAGCCACGGGCCGCGGCGGCCGGCGATCTTGCAGTCGTTGGCGGCGCGCCAGGCCAGCGCTTCGGCGTTGTCCGGCTCGGCCTTGCTGAGCGGCGCCAGCGCGGCGTCGGCCTCGTCGATGTGGTTGTGCATGAACATCAGCTTGCCGTAGGCGAGCCGGCTGTCGGGGTCGGTCTGGCCGGCGAGATCCTTGGCGAACTTCGCATCGGCGGCGCTCATCGGCACCTCGGGGAATTCGCGGGCGCAGCCGCCGAGCAGGCCGGCGGCGAGGACGAGCAGGGCGGCGGCGCGGGTCAGCGCGGTGCTGCGGGGCTTGCGGGGCGTGCAGGACTGGGTCGGCGTCGTGAAGGTCATGGCGGTCTCCGGTGATGGCGTTCTGAATCGGATCGGTCGTCGGATGCGTCGGATCGGCGCGGATACTGGCCGGCGCGGTGCCGGCGGTTCCCCCTCTCCCCAACCCCTCTCCCGCGAGGGGAGAGGGGCTTGAAAATCATGTTCTTGCAGCGATGTTCGGGGCGTTCAGGCGTCTTTCGTCGTGTCGTCGTGGCGTCATTCGTGGCCGGCGCGGGCGTGCGTCGGGCCGGCCCGCGTCCTGAAACGGACGCGGGCGGTGGATTCCGGGGATGCGCGGCGAGCCGCCTAGAACAGCATTTCGAGTGCGATGACGGCGCTGCCGCGGCTCGGGATCAGCCGGGTCTCGGAGTCGGCGCGGCCGCCGTAGACCTCGAGGTTGGCGCGCACGCGGGCGCTGTCGCCGAGCGGGTGGATCAGCGCGACGCCGCCGAGGCTGCTGCCGTCGTCGAAGCCGTAGCGCCAGTAGCCGCGCAGGTCGAAGTCGCCGATGGCGCGGTCGCGGCTGAGGCGCACGAAGCCGTAGTTGCGCCGCATCATGCCGGTCAGCGCGTTGGCCCCGGCCAGATAGCCGGCGTAGGCGCCGCCGAACAGCGGGTCATCGAGCCGGGCGGTCGCGTCGTCGGCGTAATCGAGCAGGTGGTCGTACTCACGATCCGAGTAGCCCTCGCCGTTGCGGTAGAACTCGACGATGACGTTGGTCAGGCCCTCGGTCGTGTACTGGCCGCCGACCAGCCACTGCAGGCTGCGCCCGGCATCGTCGTCGCGCTCCAGCGTGTAGAGCGGCACCGTGCCGCCGGGGCCGGGGATGTCGCGCGCCACCGGCAGCAGCGTCTGGCGCTTGCCGCGCACGCCGGCCTCGGCGTGCAGTTCGAGCTGATCCGAGACGGTCGCCGACAGCGCCGCGCCGAAGAACGGTTCGCGTTCGGGGGTCGCGAAGGTCAGCGTCAGGTCGGCGGCCTCGAACTGGTGGCGCCAGCGCACGGCGACCGCCGGCTCGCGATCGAGATCGATCGGGCGGCCGTACAGCGCCGTCGTCGGCCGGTAGCTCACGCCGTAGACGCCGATCGTGTCCGCGCTGCCGGTCCATTCCAGGCCGAGCTGCGGCGTGCCCGGCGCGCGCCAGGTGCGGGCGCGGTCGGTGAAGTTGCGCTGCTCGTCCGGGAACGGGTTCGACGGGTTCCAGACGTAGGCCGTGCCCCAGCGAAACGGCGCGACACCGCCCGAGACCGTCACGGCCGGCGAGAAGCGCAGGTCGAGCATCGCCTCCTGCGCGAACACCCGGCCGCCGTCGCTGATGGAGTCCTCCTCGCGCCATTCGGCCCACAGGTCGGCACGCAGCGAGACATCGCCGCCGTCGAGCTTCGGCTGCAGGCGCAGCGCGGCGCGCGTCGAGGGGTCGGGCGTGTCGACGATGCGGCCGTCGGGGTTCAGCCGCGTGTCGGCGTGCGCCGGGTCACGTTCGAAGGACAGCTCGACGCTGGCCGGCCAGTCGGAGAAGTCGGCGAGCGCGAACGGGCTCGCGCTCCAGAGCGCAGCAGCCGCCACGGGCGCAAGGCGGCGCGCGCTCACCGGGACTTACCGAGGTTGCCGAGGCTGAAGCGCTCGGGCGCGAGCGGGGCCAGCGAGAAGTTCTCGTAGCGCATCAGCGTGCGCTTGTCCTCGCCGGCGGCGCTGACGATCTCGATCTCGGTCAGCTGCGGCTTGCCGCCGGCGGCGGCGACCGGCTCGTAGCGGCGGTAGTACGCAGTCTTCAGCAGCTTGCCGGACGGCGCGAAGAAGTCGGCCTTGACCGGGCGGGCGTCGTCGCTGCGCAGCCACAGGTGCAGCTTCTGGTAGGTCGCGAGCGTGCCGGGTTTGGCGGTCAGTTCGAGCTTCTGGCAGGCGACGCCGTCGACGGACTCGCTGGCCAGCCACACCGGCGTGTAGTCGCCGGAGAAGTCCGTGCTCGCGACATCGCCGTTCGAGGCCTCGCCGAGCAGGCGCTGCTGCGGCGTGATGCGGATCGGCTTGCTGCTCGACGGCGAGTAGAACCACAGATTGCTGCCGTTCATCAGCAGCGCCTTGCCGCGCTCGGTGGCCGGGCCGATGTAGCTGACCAGCGAGGTGTGCGGGTCGAGGATCTCGGCGCGCAGCCTGAACGAACGCTCGGACTCGCCGGGCTCGATGCTGGTCAGGCCGAGGTCGAACGCGAACGGCTTGCCGCGGAAGTTGCGGTAGCCGTCGGCGCGTTCGAGCAGCGCCACGGCGTCGGGCGCGGCCGGGGCGGTGGCCGGCAGCGCGGCGGCGAACAGCAGGGCGAGCAGCGCAGTGCGCGCGACGCGCAGCGGGTGCAGGGAACGGATTCGGGGCAGCATGGTGAGAGTCCTCCGGGGGTATCGGGCGGGGGTCAGATCAGTCACACGAACCAGTGTTGTTCATCCCCCTCTCCCCAACCCCTCCCCCGCGAGGGGGGAGGGGCTGAAAAGACGGCGTGTTCCGTTGTGATCGGGATCAGACGTGGCGCAGCGAGGTGACGACCGGCTGGCGGGCGGCACGCACGGCCGGCAGCAGCGTCGCGAAGGCGGCGATGCCGGCGACCGCGAGCACGCAGCCGATCCACAGGCCCGGCACATCCTCGATGCGCAGCGGGAAGCCCTTCGACGAGCCGGGCGGGGCCGGCATCATGATCTCCAGGGCGGTGATGCCATGCGCGGCGACGATGCCGAGCACGACGCCGATCAGCGCCGAGCCGGTCCCGAGCACCACGCCTTCGGTCAGGAACTGGCGGACGATGCCGCCGCGGCGCGTGCCGAGCGCGCGCAGCGTGCCGATCTCGGCGGTGCGCTCCATGACCGCCACCAGCATGGTGTTGGTGATGCCGAACATCACGACGACGACGATGACCAGCGCGATGAACAGGAAGAAGCCGTCATAGAGCGCGACGACCTTGTGATAGTAGGAAGCGAGCTGCGCCCAGGTCTGCCATTCGAGCTTCAGGCCCGCGTCCTTCGCGGCGGCCCCGAAGCGCTCCATGACGCCATCGAGCGCGGCCGTGTCATCGAGCAGCACGACGACGGTATCGACCGAGGGCGTGCCGAGCAGCTCGCCGGCGCGCGTCAGGCCCATCATCACGGCGCGGTCGTCGTACTCGGTCGCGAAGCTCCTGAAGATGCCGGCGACGCGCACGTCGACGGCGTTCATCGTGCCGTCGACGGTGCTGCCGAGCATCGTCAGCGTCGCGCCCGGCTTCACGTTCAGCGCCTGCGCGAGGCCCTCGCCGAGCAGCACGCCGTCGGCGTCGTCCGCGGCCAGCTCGTCGCCGGCGATGATGGTCAGCGCCGAGTTGATCAGCGCCTCGGTGTCCGGATCGACGCCGCGCACGATCACCGCCTGGCTGGTCTTCTCGTTGCCGAGCAGCGCCGCGAACTCGATGCGGCGCGAGCTCATCAGCACGTGCCTGTCCTTTTCGAGCAGCGTGCGCACGGCCTCGGCGCTTTCCGGTGACAGCCGCACCTTGTCCGGGTCGGCGCGGTGCCCGGCCTCGTAGCCGGCGACGTGGATCTGCGCGTGGCCGTACTGGCTGCGGATCACCGATTCGCGCAGGCCCGTGTAGTTGGCCTCGATGAAGCCGCCGAACAGCACGATGCCGATGACGGCGGAAGCGACGGTCGCCAGCGTCACCAGCGAGCGGCGGCGGTGGCGGCGGATGTTGCGCAGTGCGACCTTGAGCAGGAAGGGCATGGTCGTGACCTCGGGGCGGTCGGATTCGGTTCGGGCGGAATCAGGCGGAGTCTTGCCGGTCACGCCTGACTGCGTTGCTTGTCCCCCGCTCCCCAACCCCTCCCCCGCGAGGGGGAATGGGCTGAAAGGGCCGGGCGTTCGGATGCGATCGCTATCAGGCGGATTCGGGCAGGGCGGCGGCCGCGGCGTGGTTCGCGGCCTGCGCCGGCAGCGCGCCGCTGTCGTGCTCGATGCGCCCGTCGCGCATCAGCACGCGGCGTTCGGCGCGCGCCAGCAGCTCGCGGTCGTGCGTGCAGACGACGAGCGTCGTGCCGGTGTCGCGCGACAGCGCCAGCATCAGCTCCAGCACCTGCGCGCCGGTCGTGCTGTCGAGCGCCGCGGTCGGCTCGTCGGCGATCAGCAGCGCCGGGCGGTGCACGAGTGCGCGCGCGATCGCGACGCGCTGCTGCTGGCCGCCGGAGAGCTCGTTCGGATACTGGTCGGCCTGCGCGCCGAGGCCGACGGCTTCGAGCATCGCGCGCGCCGCGGCCGTGCGCCTGCGCTCGCCGAGCAGCTGCAGCGGGTATTCGACGTTCTCGACCGCGGTCAGCACCGGCATCAGGTT
This sequence comes from Pseudomonadota bacterium, assembly GCA_018240295.1. Classification (GTDB taxonomy): domain Bacteria; phylum Pseudomonadota; class Gammaproteobacteria; order Competibacterales; family Competibacteraceae; genus Plasticicumulans. Next base: position 18,579 of record JAFEGB010000253.1, on the reverse strand, counting down.
GAAGTTCTGGAACACGAAGCCGATGTGGCGGGCGCGGAAGTCGCTGAGGCGGGCATCGTCGATCGCGGCCAGATCCTGACCGTCGAGCGTGACGCGGCCGCTGCTCGGCGCATCGAGGCCGCCGAGCAGGTGCAGCAGCGTCGACTTGCCGCTGCCCGAGGGGCCGCCGAGGAACACTCGCTCGCCGCGCCCGATCACGAGATCGACGCCGCGCAGCGCATCGACCGTGACGTGGCCGAGGGCATAGCGCTTGTGGACGTTTTCGGTGGTGAGGAAGCTCATGTCTGCGGTCGCTCCGGGCGCGGGGCGTGCTGCCGATCGCCGTCGTGTCAGGGATGGGGCCGGTCGCCGGGGCTCGCGGGCGCGCAGCGGCGGGTCCGGGGAAAGATCAGGAAGCTGCGTCAGATCACCAGGCCGTCATCGGCGTGCAGCACCTGACCGGTCAGGCCGTGGCCGCCGCCGGCGAGGAACAGCACGTCGGCGGCCAGCATCGCTGCCGTCACCGGCTTGCCGAGGCCCATCGCGCCGAACAGCCGCTGCTCGGCGCCGTTCAGCGCGCTGCCGGTGTCGAGGCCGGCGACGAAGCCGTGGCAGACGGCGTTGACGGCGATCTGCCGGCGGCCGAGTTCCTTGGCGAGGCTGCGCGCCATGCCGAGCAGCGCGCCCGAGGCCGCGGCACTCGCCGCCAGTCCCTCGCGTCCGCACAGGCCGGCGATGTCGCAGACGACGACGATCGAGCCCGGCGTGCGGGCGCGCGTCCAGTGCCCGGTCGCGGCCTTGGCGCTGCCGAGCAGGCGCTGCGTGGCGACGAGCGCGGCGGCGACGATGGCATCGGCCGTGGCGGCAGCCGGCAGCGGATCGGCGACGCAGACCAGCGCGTCCAGCCCGTCGAGCGCGCCTGCGGCGGTGGCGCAGGCGGTCTCGGCATCGGCGCCGGCGCCGGCGCCGGCCTGCGGCGCGTGGCCATGCACGGCGGCACCGGCGGCGCAGAGCGCCTCGGCGAGCAGCCCCGACAGCGGACCGTCACCGTGCAGCCACAGCCGCGGGGCGGGGGTGGCGAGCGGGGCCGGGGAAGCCGCGCGCAGCGCGGCCGGGGTCACGGCGGCATTCACCATGTCACGAGTCCTCCGGTGACGTTGACGACGGTGCCGGTCACGTAGCCGGCGCCGGGTGCGGCCAGGAAGCGCGCGGCATCGACGAGGTCCTGCGGCGTGCAGGCACGCGCGGCCGGCGTGGCGCCGAGCAGGGTCTGGCGCACGTGCGCGCGCATCAGCGAGGCCAGGCCGCCGTCGAGCACCTGCGGCGCGAGGCAGTTGACGGTCAGGCCGCTGGCGGCGGTCTCGCGCGCCAGCGACTTCGCATAGGCAATGACCGCGCCCTTGGCTGCACCGTAGAGCGTGCGCATCGGCTGGCCGACCAGGCCGGTGATCGACGAGACGATGACGATGCGCCCGCCGCCGCCGGCCCGGGCCCGCGCCGCGCGCATCGCCTCGCAGAGATGCACGACCGGCGCGAGGTTGTCGGCGATCACGGCCGCGGCGTCGGCATCGCCGAGCATCGGCAGCGCGTCGTCGCGGGCACTGCCGATGGCGATGACGAGTACCTCCGGCGCGCCGCCGAGCGCAGCTTCGGCCGCCGTGAACAGCGCCTGCGCACCATCGGCGCTCGCGCAGTCGGCGCAGAGCACCGCCGGGGCCGTGCCATCGGCCGTCGTCAGCCGCGCGGCGAGTCCGGCCAGGGCGTCGGCGCGGCGGCCGTGCAGCGCGAGGCGGGCGCCGTCGGCGGCGAAGGCTTCGGCGAGCGCCGAGCCGATCGCGCCGGAAGCACCGGCGACCAGCACGCGGCGGCCGTCGCTGCCGCTCGCGGCGAGCGGCGCTGCCGGGCGCGAGAACCAGGACCAGAACTTCCGGCGCGCGGACATCAGCGGTTCTGCTCGACGATGCGCTCGGCCAGCGCGAGCTTCTCGCGCGCCTCGCTGACATCGGCCGGCTTGCAGGGCTGGCCGTCGCAGAGCTGCAGGTAGCGGCCGAGGTCCTCGACCGCGTAGCGCGTGCGGCCGAGGAAGGGCGGCAGTTCCAGGCTGTTGTAGGCGCGGGTCAGGCGCACGATGCGGTTGTCGGGCGCGGCGCGCACGGCACCGTCGAGCAGGCGGGTGCCGGCCTTGACGTGGAAGGTCTGGCGGCCGGGGTCGGTCTCGAACAGCGCCTTCATCGTGATCGTGCTGCCGAGCCACGCGGCGATCTCCGGATCCTCCGGCGCGAGCTGGCGTGCCTGCTTCAGATAGGCCTCGGCGCGCTCGACGGTCTCCGGCTTCGGATCGGTGCGCGCGAGCTGGTGCAGCACGATGCCGGCGTTCTTCAGTGCCTGCACGTCGGCCGGCGCCGTCTTCAGCGTGGCCTCGTAGCCGGCGAGCGCGCTGCGCGCGGCGTCGCCGCGCAGGTCGATGACATCGGCATCGGCGGCGAAGGCCGGGCCGGCGCTGAAGGCGAGCGCCAGCGCGGCGGCGAGCGCGGCCAGGGTCAGGCGGGAGGTTTCAGGCGACCTGGACATGGGCATGTTCCTCGTTCCGGGTGGGGGTCTGACGGGCGAGCAGGCGGACCTGCACTTCGGCGGCGGCGTCGATGCCGGTCCACAGCGCCGAGTACAGGCCGCTGACGCCGAAGGTGTCGGAGTGGGCGAAGACGATGTCGCCCCAGGGTTCGCGGGCGGCGGCGAGCGTGGCGTCCTGACCGGGGCGCGGCGACACCAGCGGGTGGCCCCAGCGCTGCAGGCGGATTTCCTCGACCGCGCCGCGCGCCTCGGGGAAGTTCTGGTACAGGCCGTCGAGCAGCTCGGCGGCGAGCGCGCGCGGATGGGCGCCGAGCAGGCGGGCGCGGCCGGCGCTGCCGCTCATCGGCACGTAGATCGTCATGTGGCCGCGGCCGTTGGCCTCGGGGTCGAGGCGGTCGGCGGCGACGTACATGCGCGGCGACGGCTCGCTGACCAGCGTCTCGAAGCAGCGCCCGACCGGGTGCTTCAGGGACACCTGCGCGAGCAGGTAGGCGTTGTAGCGGAAGCTCTCGTAGACGCCGGGGCGCTCGGTGGCGAGCTGCGGCAGCAGCCTGCGCGCGTAGAGCTTCGGCGCGGCGAGCACGACGGTGCCGGCCTGCACGCAGCGCGGCGCGCCGTCGGCATCGAGCGCATCGACGCGCACGCCGCCGGCGGCGAGCGGCGTCAGCGCGGTCACGGTCCAGCCGCGGCGCAGCGCCTGCGGGCGGCCGTCGAGGGCCTGCGCGGCGAGGCGCTCGCCGAGCGCGCCGTGGCCGCCGGGGAAGCTGTAGTTGTCGCCGCCGATCGCCGACAGCAGCCATAGCGCCGTCCAGGCCGAGACCTGGCTGCCGTCCTCGCCGATGCGCACGGCGAGCAGGCCGTCGAGCAGTTTCTTCAGCGATTCCGGCCAGCCGCGGCGGGCGATGTGTTCGTGCAGCGTGATGGCGTCGAGCGCGCGGATCTCCGGGCGGTTGTCGCTGCGCGGGAAGAAGATGCCGGTCGCCGGATCGCGGTAGCCGGCGAGTTCGTCGGCCGCGGCGCGGAAGGCCGCGCGCTCGGCCGCCGGCAGCGGCAGTGCATCGATGCCGGCACCGAGCGGCTCCTCGCAGAGCTGCCCGCCGATGCGCCACGCCAGACCCGGCACCGGCAGCGGCCGGAACGCGACACCGAGCGCGTTCAGGCGCGACGTGAACGGCGCGATCGGCCCCTGGCTGACCAGCGCGCCGAGCGGGCACCAGACGCCGCGGATGCGGCGGCGGCGCGAATGACCGCCGGTTTCGGCTTCCTTTTCGAGCAGCAGCGCATCGGTGCCGGCCGGCAGCTCCGAGAGCGCCGTCAGCCCGGAAATGCCGCCGCCGACGATGACGACCGCGTGCTCGGCCTCGGGCTGCGCGCGCCGCGGCAGGGCCTCGCCGTCACGCACGCGGTGCACGACGGCGTTGTGGTCGATCTCGTCCCAGGCCTCGGGCAGCGCCGGTTCCGGCAGCGTTTCGGGCAGGCCGTCGGCCCGCACGCGAAACGCCAGCCCGGCCCCGAGCGCGAGCGCGCCGGCGAGGAAGCCGCGGCGGTTCATGCGCGCGCCGCCGACAGCTCGGCGCGCACGAGCACGGCGTCGCCGGCATCGATGTCGCGCAGCTCATAGCGCAGCTCCAGCCAGCCTTCGTCGCGCAGGCGCAGCGGCACGAGCCGGGCGCTGACGGTCATGCCGGGCACGACCGGCGCGGCGAACTTGCAGCGCCCGACCCGGCGCAGCCGCCACGGGCCGCCGTCGAGGCGATCGAGCAGGCGCTGCGCGAACGCGAGCTGCATGACGCCGGGCAGGATCGGCGCGCCCGGGAAGTGGCCGGCGAACAGCGGCTGCGCGGCATCGATCCGGATCGTGTCGGCGAGCGTGTCCGGCAGCGGTTCCGGGAGCGGGGCGGCAGAGGCCGGGGCGGACAGGACGGGTTCAGACATGGCCGTTCACTCCTGCTGCATCACCGACAGCGCGCCGTGCGCGAGCACGCCGCCGTCGCGGTGGATCGAGAAATCGAAGCGGTGCATGGCACCGACGCTGCCGGCGAGCACGACCTCGACCGTGTACGGCGCGCAGCCCGGCTCGGCTGTTGCGTACTCGACGCGGTCGATCGCGAGCAGCAGGTGCCGGCCGCCGGAGGCGGCTTCGGCCGGCTGCGCGGCGCCGAGCACGAGGCCGCAGACCTGCGCGGCGCTCTCGACCAGCAGCGCCGGCACCAGATCGCGCGTGCAGAGGCCGTCCCACTGCGGCGCATCGGCGTCGAGCCGGACCTCGCCGCGGCCGCGGCGGCCGGGCTCGTCGATGACGACGCGCCCCGGCAGCAGGAAGGGCGGGCGGTGCGGCAGGCGGGCGCGGATGTCGGCGGCGCCGAATTCGAGCGGTGCGCGGCACTCGGCGATGGCGCTCATGCGGCCTCCCGGTCGCGGCCGGTCGCGGCCGCTTCGACGACGATCGCGACGGTGTTGCCGCCGACGCCGGTGCCGAGGTGCAGGCAGCGGCGCGGCGCGGCGCAGTCGGCGGTGAGCAGCGGCGCGACCTCGGGCAGGTAGTCACCGGCCGGCATCGCCGGCAGCGCACCGAGGCGCGCCGCGTGCAGGCCGAGCAGCAGGCGCTGGATGCCGGAGGCCGCGTACTCGCCCGTCCAGGCCTTCAGCGCGCGCAGCGGCGTGCCGTGCGCCGCGAACAGCGACGCAAGCCCGGCGGCCTCGGCGGCATCGCGCGTCGGCGAGCCGCAGGCCGAGGCCGAGCACCAGTCGATCTGGCCGGCCGTGAGCCGGGCGCGCCCGAGCGCTTCGGTGGCGGCGGTCGCGATCAGCGCCGGATCGGGGTTGTGCGCGAACGGCGTCGAGGCGCCGTTGGCGAAGCCGAAGCCGAGCAGCCGGCCGAGGATGGTCGCGCCGCGCGCCCGCGCCGTGCTCTCGCGCTCCAGCAGCAGCGCCGCCGCGCCTTCGCCGGGCGCGAAACCGTGGCGCTCGCGCCCGAACGGCAGCGGCGAACGCGTGGTGTCGCGTTCGAGCAGGCCGAGCGCGTCGAAGCCGTCGAACAGCGCCGGCGACAGCTCGTCGGCCCCGATCGCGAGGATCTGCTCGCACTGGCCGCGCGCGAGCAGCGTCGCCGCGTAATACAGCGCGTGCTCGCCGCTCGCATCGACGCCGGTGACGGTCGAGTTCGGGCCGAGCACCTGCAGCTCGATCGCGAGCAGCCCGGCCGTGGCGTTGTAGACCGTGGTCGGGAAGTGGATCGGGCTCAGCGTGCGGATGCCGTCGCGCACGAGCTTCTTCTGATGCTCGACGACGCTGCGGTAGCCGGCGAAGCCCGAGCCGACCACGGCGCCGCAGCCCAGGCGGCCTGCCTCGTCGAGCCCGGCCATGGCCAGCGCCTGCGTGGCGGCGCCGATCGCGAACACGTTCAGCGGGTCCATGCGCCGCAGCTTGGCCTTGGCGACGTAATCGGTCGGCGTGAACTCGCGCACCAGCGCCGCACGCGCCGGCCGCGTGAAGCTCTCGACCGTCGCGATGCCGCTGCCGCCGGCGGCGATGCTCGCGAGCGCCGCCGCGGCGTCGCAGCCGAGCGCGCTGACCAGACCGGTGCCGGTGATGACGACCGGATCGTCGGGGTCACTGAGGGTCGCGCCGTTGCCGGCGGGCAATGCAGTCGGGGCGTTCATGCGGTGGCCACTCCCGTGGATGCGATGAGGTCGGAATCGGCCGCGAGCACGCGGCCGCTGCGCGGCGAGAACCAGTCGCCGTGACCGGGCACGACGCAGTCGGCCCGGCCGGCGCGCTCGCGCGAGGCGATGAGTGCCGCGCGCTCGTGGACGATCAGGTGATGCGAGACATCCGGCGCCTGCCAGTCGGCGAGCGACAGCACGGCGTCGCCGGCGATCAGCACCGTGCCGTGCGCGGTCGTCACCTCCAGGCCGAGCTGGCCGGGGCAGTGACCGGGCAGCGCCACGGTGCGCGTGTGCGCGCTCGGCCGGGCGTCCGGACCGAGTTCGACCAGGCGATCGGCGTACGGCAGCCGCGCGAAGTCGTAGCGCGCATCGCGGGCGAGGCGCACGAACTCGCGCAGGAACACCGGCGCGATGCGTTCGTGGGTTTCGAGCAGCCGGGCGCGGTAGGCGTCGAGGTCGGCGGCGAGCGGCGTCAGCGCGTCGATGAAGGCGCGCTCGGCCGCCGGGATGCAGACCCGGCGCACGCCCGGCGGGATGGCCGCCGGCGTGTAGTGATCGAAGTGCAGGTGCGTGAAGTACACCGTGTCGATGTCGGCCGGCGTCAGCCCGTGCGGCTGCAGGGCCGCGGCCAGCTCGGCGAGGCTCTGGAACGGGCCGGGGTCGACGACGATGCGCGAGTCACCGTCGACGACCAGCGTCGCGCCGGCGCGCAGCGTCAGGCGGGTGCCGAGCGCCAGCCCGAGCACGCGGGCGCCGGCGGCCGGGGCGCGATGCGCAGCCTTAGCCACAGAGCCCCCCGTCGATCACCAGCGTCTGGCCGGTCACGTAGCTCGCGGCCGGCGAGGCGAGGAAGGCGACGACGGCGCCGACTTCCTCCGGCTTGCCGGCACGGCCCATCGGCACGCGCGACAGTGCCGCATCGAGCTGGCGCGGGTTCATCTCCGTGAGCATCTCGGTCTCGATGAAGCCCGGCGCGACGGCGTTGACGCGGATGCCGTAGCGCGCCAGCTCCTGCGCGTTCGAGCGCGTCAGCGCGATCAGCCCGCCCTTCGAGGCCGCGTAGTTGGCCTGGCCCGGCGTGCCGATGACGCCGCTGACCGAGGCGACGTTGACGATGGTGCCGGCGCGCGCCCGCATCATGTCGCGCACGACGGCGCGCGTGACCAGGAAGGCGCCGCGCAGGTTGGTGTCGAGCACGGCGTCCCAGGCGGTCTCCGGCATCATCGCCAGGAAGCCGTCGCGCAGCAGGCCGGCGTTGTTGACCAGCACCGCGACCGGCGCGCCGAAGTGCGTGCGCACCGCGGCGACCATGGCATCGACCTGCTGCGGATCGGCGACATCGGCCGCGAAGGCCGCGGCCTCGCCGCCGGCGGCCGTGATCCCGGCGACCAGCGATTCGGCCTCGTCGGCGCGGCTGCGGTAGTTGACGGCGACGCGGTGGCCGCTGGCGGCGAGCGCCGTGGCAATGGCGCGGCCGATGCCGCGCGAGGCGCCGGTGACGAGCGCGACCGGGGCGGGGGCGGAAGCGGGAACGGGAGCGGCGGCGGTGTTCATGCGGCCTCCGCGCGGCGGAAGATCAGCGAGGCGTTGTTGCCGCCGAAGGCGAGCGAGTTGGACATCGCGTACTCCATGTCGAGGTTGCGCGCGACGTTCGGGACGACATCGAGGTCGCACGCGGGGTCGGGGGTTTCGTAGTTCAGCGTCGGCGGCGCGAACTGGCCGGCCAGCGACAGCACGGTCGCCGCGGCCTCGATGGCACCGGCGGCCGAGAGCGTGTGGCCGATCATCGGCTTGATCGAACTGAGGCAGAGGCGGTCGGCGTGGGCGCCGAAGGTGCGCCGGATCGCGGCGGTCTCGGAGGCATCGTTGAGCGCCGTGCCGGTGCCGTGGGCGTTGATGTAGGCGATCGCCTCGGGCGCGAGACCGCCGAGGCGCAGCGCCGTGCGCATCGCCCGCGCCATGCCGTCGCCTTCCGGCGAGGGCGCGGTGATGTGGTTGCCGTCGGCGGCCAGTCCGTAGCTGACGAACTCGGCGAACACGTGCGCACCGCGCGCCTTCGCCCGCTCCAGCGGTTCGAGCACCAGCACCGCCGCCGCCTCGCCGATGACGATGCCGTCACGGTTGAGGTCGAACGGCCGGTTGATGGTCGGCGACAGCGCGCCGAGGGCGTTGAAGCCCGACAGCGTCACGTAGGACAGCGCCTCCATGCCGCCGACCAGCATCACGTCGGCGTGGCCCTCGCGCAGCAGGTCGGCGCCGTAGCCGACCGCCGCGGCGCCCGAGGAGCACGCGGTCATGATGCTGGAGCGCGGGCCGCGCAGGCCGTAGTGCGCGGCGACCGCGCCGCCGGCGTTGTCCGGCGACAGCGGCAGCAGCGTCGAGGGCCGCAGCGGCCGTTCGGCGAGCGCCGAGAACACGTAGTTCTCGACGTTCTCGACGCTGCCGCCGCTGCCGAACACCACGCCGATGCGCAGGCTGCGGCGCGCTTCGGCGTCGAGCCCGGCACGCCCGAGCGCCTCGGCGGTCGCCGCCAGCGCGTACTGGTCGACGGTCGACAGGTGACGGCGCTCGAAGCGTCCGGCGGCGGCCGGCGGCGTGAAGTCGCGCACGCGACCGATCCGGTGCGAGCCGTAGCCTTCCGTGTCGTGCCAGTCGTTGGGACCGACGCCGGAGCGCCCGAGGCGCAGGGCGGCCTCGAACAGCTCCGTGTCATTGCCGATCGGCGAGACGATGCCGATGCCGGTGATCGCGATGCGCTGCATGGGCGTGGACTCCGTGGCGGGGGCGGGCAGAGGGCGGCGGGAACTCAGGCCGCGGCCTTCATCTGCTCGCCGATGTAGGCGGCGAGCGTGTTCAGCGTGCTGAAGTGCACCTTCACGTCGTCATCGGCCCGGATCGCGACGCCGAACTTCTGCTCGACGCCGAGCACGATGTCGATCACGTCGACGGAATCGAGGCCCCAGCCGTCATCGGAGAACAGCTTGTCGTCGTCACCGGCATCGACGCCGGCCACGTCGAGGTTCAGGCGCTCGGCAAAGATTTCCTTCAGGCCGGTCTTGATGTTGTCGAGGTTCATGGCGGACTCCTGCAATTGCACTTGGGCGGTGGTGGAGACGGGTCAGTAGGTTTCGGTTTCGAAGCGGTCGAGCAGGCGGCGCACCGGGGCGACGCCGCGCAGACCGCGGATCAGGCGCCGCCAGGGCAGCGGCGCCAGCAGGCGGGCGAGCCGCGGGGAGACCGTCTGCACGGTCCGCGGCACGATCGCGTGCTCGGGGCAGGTCTGCGAGCAGAGCCCGCAGCCGATGCATTCATGGGTGATGGCGACCTTGCGCGGGCCGCCGGCGGCCGAGGCCGCGAGCTGCACGATCGCCGGGCAGTCGACCTTCAGGCAGTCGCCGCAGCCGCTGCAGGCGTCGGTGCGCACCGTGTAGCGGTAGTTGGTCGGGCCCTTGCGCGGCAGGCTCTGCACGCAGTCGCCCTTGAGCACGACCACCGACAGCGCATCGGTGGCGAGCGCGGCGTCGAGCGCGGCATCGAGTTCGCCGAGATCGAGCGCATCGACGACGCGCACGTCCGGCACGCCGAGCGCGCCGAGCAGCGTGCGCCAGCCCTCGGCGTCGCGGGCATGGGCGGTCTGCTGGTGGCCGGTCATCGCCGAGCCGGCGTTGTCGAGCACCAGCACCGTGCCCGGCAGGCCGTTGTGCACCGCGCTCAGGATCGCCGGCAGGCCGGAGTGGAAGAAGGTCGAGTCGCCGAGCACCGCGATCGTGCGCTGCGCGGCGTCGGGGCCGAGCGCGGCCAGATAGCCCTGCAGCACGCTGATGCTCGCGCCCATGCAGAGATTCGCGTGCAGCGCGCCGTAGGGCTGGATCGCGCCGAGCGTGTTGCAGCCGATGTCGCCGACCACGTACAGGTCGCGCTTCGCGAGCAGCGAGAAGATGCCGCGGTGCGAGCAGCCGGCGCAGAAGCCGGGCGTGCGCGGCGCGAGGATCGGGATGTGCCGGCGGCGCTGCTCGGCGGCATCGATCAGCGGCTGCACCAGCGCGTTGACGACCGGCGCCTCGTCGCTCAGCAGCTGCTTCGGGCCGAAGCTGCCGACGCCGTCGTAATGACTGCGGCGGGCGACCGGCAGGCCGAGCGCGCGGATCGCATCCTCCAGGTAGTGCGAGCTTTCCTCGACCACCAGCAGGCGCTCGCAGTGCTGCGCGAAGGCGCGGATCGGCGCTTCCGGCAGCGGATGCACGAGGCCGAGCGTCAGCACCGGCACGGTGTCGGCGCAGAGTTCCCGCACCGCCGCGGCCGGGAAGCCGGCGCAGACGATGCCGACCGGGTGGCGCGTGCCGGCCGCAGCCGCCGGCGGCAGCGAGGTCTCGCAGAACCAGCGCGCGGCGGGGCTGGCGCCGAGCGCCGACAGCCGCTCGATCAGCGCCGTGTGCCGCGCCGGTACGAAGGCCGGCAGCAGCAGGTACTTCTGGATCGGCCGCGCATGGCCGGCGGCGGCCGGCACCGGCCAGCGCGCCCCGGCGACCGCGCCGGTTGAGCCGTAGGCGATCGGCGTGGTCACGCGCACGATCACCGGCAGGTCGTGGCGGGCGCTGATCTCGAAGGCGAGGCGCGTGAACACCAGCGCCTCGGCCACCGACGAGGGCTCCAGCACCGGCACGCCGGCGGCCTTGGCGACCAGGCGCGTGTCCTGCTCGTTCTGCGAGGACGAGGCGCCCGGATCGTCGCCGACGACGATGACCAGCGCACCGCGCACGCCGGTGTACGGCGCGTTGTAGAGCGGGTCGGCGGCGACGTTGAGGCCGACGTGCTTCATGACCACCAGCGCACGCGCACCGGACCAGGCGGCACCGAGGGCGGTTTCCAGCGCGATCTTCTCGTTCGCCGCCCACTGGCGGCGGATCTCCGGGTAGCCGGCCGTGGCATCGAGCACGCCGGTCACCGGCGAACCCGGATAGCCGGCCGCGAAGCTGGCGCCGCCTTCCCAGGCGCCGCGGGCGATGGCCGTGCAGCCGTCGAGCAGGGCACTCATGCGGGACTCCCGGCGCGCCGGATGCGGCGCGCGCTGTCGGTGGAAAGCACGGTGAGCGAACCCGGCACGATCCAGCGCGCGGCCTGCGCGAGGATGCGGTTCGGGCCGAGTTCGACGAAGGTGTCGTGACCGTCGGCGGCGAGCCGCCCGATCAGCGCGTCCCAGCGCACGCGCAGCTGCGGCTGCGTGATCAGCGTCGCGCGCACGGCCTCGGCATCCATGAGCCGCGTGGCGTCGAGGTGCGACCAGAGCGGGCGCTGCGGCGCACGCGGCTGCAGGCCGCTCGCGGCGAGCCAGTGCGCGACCTCGACACACACCGGCGCCATGCGCACCGAGTGGAAGGGGCAGCACGAACCGAGCGGGCCGTGGCGCACGAGGCGCCCGGCGAGGGCCGCGCACAGGGCTTCGAGCACCGCCGGCGCGCCGTAGACGACGATCTGGCAGGGGCCGTTGACGGCGAGCAGCTCCACTCCCCAGGCCGCGGCGAGCGCCGGACCGTCGAGCGTGTCGCGGGCGGTCAGCACGTACACGCAGTCGCGGTCATGCTCGAAGCGCGCCCAGGCCCGCTCGAACACCGCGCCGATCCACGCGAACGAGGCGTCGGCATCGAGCGCACCGGCGGCGACCGCCGCGGCGTAGAAGCCGAGGCTGTGGCCGCAGACCGCGGCCTGCGGATACGCCGCGCCGTGGCGCTCCCAGGCGAGCAGGTTCACGGCGTGGATCGCCATCTGCCGGGCCAGCTCGCGTGCGCGCGGGTCGGCCGGCGGCGTGTCGGTCAGCGGCACGCCGAGGCGCTCGCGCCAGTCGGCGAGGCGTTCGGCGGCCTGCGGGTCCTCGGCGCACTGGCGCGCGAGCAGTTCCGGATATTCGGAACCGAGGCCGGGAAACATCAGCACGACGGACATCGCGGGCGCTCCGGGGCTCAGGCCGCAACGGCCGGCGTGACGACGGCCGTCGCCGCGTGCTGGCGGTGACCGCCGTTCAGCCAGCCGAGCAGGCCGGCGCGCACGGCCGCCGTGTGGCCGGTGTTGGCGAGCAGCGTCGCGGCACCGCGGGCGTGGCCGGTCGAGACGTGGTGTTCGGCTTCGGCGACCGTGAGCCCGAGCAGCGCCGCGAAGGCTCCGAAGAACAGCGCCGTGCCGTGCGCGCCGTTGAGCTGGTGGCGACCGAGTTCGCGCGTCACCGGCAGCTGCAGCACGTAGCCGGCGTGCTGGTCGAGGGTGCTGCGCACCACGGCGTGGCTCGGCAGCGGCGCGCCGCTGTAACCGGCGATGGTCTCGACGCGGCAGTCGGCGAGCAGCACCAGCGTCTGCGGGCCGATGCGATCGAGCTGGCGCAGGCTCTCGGATTCCTCCAGCGCGATCAGCACGTCGTACGGCGAACCGCACCAGCCGGCGCAGCGCACGCCGCGCCCGGCGCGCAGCAGGTTGGTCACCGAGGCACGGCGGCGGGCGACGCCGAGCTGGTCGATCGCGCAGACCTCGCCGTGGCTCGTGCGCAGCAGTTCCGCGAGCCGCGCGTTCAGCGTCGTCGCGCCGAGGCCGCCGAGGCCGGCAACGCATACGGACAGGGAGCTGCGCGGGCCATGCGCGGACGGCTGGTGCAGGACCGGCCCGGCGGGCAGGTCGGCGTGGGGACGCTGACGGCCGGCGTGCAGGGCTTCGGTGCGGGCGGCGGGTGCGTGCATGCGATCAACCTGCGTCTGGAGGAGTGAGAAGATAAATTTCCGGTAATTCCGGAAAAGGCATTCCGGAACAACTTGATGGAACGGAAATCTACGGACCTGCTGGTTATCCGTCATTACGACGGGCATCGTATTTTGGAGACGCAAGCAGTGCTTACCACCGCAAATTTTTAGCTTTTTCCCCGTACGGCGGATGCTGTACTCAAATCAATGGATTCAAGCGCTTGCGTTTCTTGCTGTGCGATTGCCCGGCTGTGAGTCCGGTTTTCATTCAAACTTCGTCATCTGCGCGTCGGGTTGCATGACTGCCGAAAGTCCGCCCCACGTGGGGCGACGGGCGCTGCATCGATGCGCCGCGGGCGGTCCCGGGGCCGGTTCCGGCTTCCGCGATGCCGTGCCGGTCATGCAGGCCATGCAGATATCCGATGAGACGGACAGGCGCCGTGATCTCTGCAGATGCACGCTGCGTCTGCAGCCGGCAGAATCCGCGGCCCCGGGCGCCCGGCGCCCGCAGCCGGTCCTGCCCGTCCATGTCTGCCGATCACCGCCGCCGCAGCGGCCTTCTGCTCGTGCTTGCCGCTGCTGCCGGCTTCGGACTGATGGCGGTGTTCGCGCGCAGCGCCTACGCCGCCGGCGTGAATCCGCCGACGCTGCTGGCGCTGCGCTTCACGCTGGCGGCGCTGCTGCTGGTCGCGATCGTGCAGGCGCGCGCCCGGCCGTGGCCGCGCGGCCGCGCGCTCATCGGGCTGATCGCGATGGGCGGGGGCTTCTACACGCTGATCGCGCAGTGCTACTTCGTGGCGCTGACGCAGGCGAGTGCCGCGCTGGTGGCGCTGGTGCTGTACACGTTTCCGGTGCTGGTCATGGCGATCAACGTCGCCTGCTTCGGCGAGCGCCTGACGGTGGCGAAGTGCGGCGCGGCGCTGCTCGCGATGGCGGGGCTCGCGCTGACCATCGGCGGCGAGCTGCACGGCAGCGCCGGCGGCATCGCGCTGGCGCTGGTGGCCGCAGCCGGCTACGCCGCCTACATCCTGATCGGTGACCGCGTCGCGCGCGGCGTCGATCCGCTCTGCGGCGGCGCGGTCGTGATCGCGGCCAGCGCCGTCACCAGCGCACTGCTGGCGCTGGCCGAGGGCGTGACTCTGCCGCAGACTGGCGGCGGCTGGCTGGCCGTGACCGGCATCGCGCTGGTCTCGACCGTGTTCGCGATGACCGCGTTTCTCGAAGGGCTGTCGCGCGTCGGCTCGACCACTGCGGCGATGGCCTCGACCTTCGAGCCCGTGGTCACGGTCGCCAGCGCCGCGTGGCTGCTCGGGGAAACCGTCAGCCCCGCCCGGCTCGCCGGCGGCGGGCTGATCCTCGCCGCCGTCGTGCTGCTCGCGCGTGCCCCGCATCGCCCATGACGGGCAGCACGCCGGCTCACATCCATATAAAGGAGTCACGCATGACGATGCGCCCCCGACGATCCGTGCTCTACATGCCCGGTTCCAATGCCCGCGCCCTCGACAAGGCGCGCAGCCTCGATGTCGACGCCCTGATCCTCGATCTGGAGGATTCGGTCGCCCCCGAGGCCAAGGGACTCGGCCGCGAGCAGATCGCCGCCGCCCTGACCGAGGGTGGCTACGGGCACCGCGAGGTCGTCGTGCGCGTCAACGCGCTGTCCACGCCCTGGGGCCACGATGACGTGCGCGCCCTCGCAAAGCTCGGCGCCGACGCCTTCCTGTTCCCGAAGATCGATTCGCCGGCGCAGGTGATCGAGGCCGTCACCGCGCTCGATGCCGCCGGTGCCCCGTCCGGGACCGGCGTCTGGATCATGGCCGAGACGCCGCTCGGCATCCTCAACATCGCCGCGATCGCCGCCTGCTCGCCGCGGCTGCGGTGCATCGTCCTCGGCACCTCGGACCTCGCCAAGGACCTGCGCGCCCGCCACAGCCCCGGGCGCATCGCCTTCGTGACCTCGCTCGGCCTCTGCGTGCTCGCCGCCCGCGCCAGCGGCCTCGACGCGCTCGACGGCGTGCACCTCGACCTCGACGACGAGGCCGGCCTCGCCGCGGTCTGCGAGCAGGGCCGCGACATGGGCTTCGACGGCAAGACGCTGATCCACCCCAGGCAGATCGCCGCCGCCAACCGCGCCTTCGCGCCGTCCGCGGCCGAAATCGGCGAAGCCCGCGCCATCATCCACGGCTGGACCCAGGCCGCTGCCGAGGGCAAGGGCGTCTGCCGCGTCAACGGCAAGCTGGTCGAGCACCTGCACGTGATCGAGGCGACGCGCATCGTCGCGCTCGCCGAGGCGATCGCGGCGCGCGATGCGCTGGCGGCGAACGACGCGCAGGGTGCGGACGAAACCGTGCCGTGAACGGCGGGCTCAGCGGTAGACGTCGCGCCGATGACCGATGTGGACGACGAGGATGTGCAGGGTGTCGTCCTGCAGGCGGGCGATGATCCGGTAATCGCCGACCCGGTAGCGCCAGAGACCCTCGAAGCGCGCTCCCTGCAGGGCAGCGCCCAGGCTGCGCGGATCGTCGAGCGGTGCAAGGCGCTGGTGCAGGAAGCTCAGGAGGCGGCGTGCGACGGGCGGATCGAGCTGTTTCAGCGCCCTGAGAGCCGCCGGCGCCAGTTCAATCTTCCAGGCCAAACGCTTTCACCACGTCTTCGAGCGGGACCGGCTGGCCGTGACCGGCTTCGATCTCGGCCAGGGCGGCCTCGGCCGCCGCGATGTCTTCCAGATCGTCGAGCAGCTTCAGCACCGCCTCCCGGACCAGGGCTCCGGCGCTCTGGCCGTGCTCGCTGGCCAGCGCCTCCAGCCGGGCTTCGAGTTCGGCCGGCAGTTCGATCGTCAGCATCGTGTACCTCCGGGTCAGCGGCCGGGTGGCGTTCGTGCCGGGATGGCAAGACCCCGGCGCCCATGCGCGGGAAACCGGGCTGACTATATCCCCGTCCGGGCCCTGCGTGCGGAGGGTGGAGGCAGCACGACACCCCCCGCGCAGCGCCTGCCGGAGGTCACTGTGCAGGCATCCGCCGTCTGCGCTCAGCCCCGGTCCGTCAGCCGGTAGCGCTCGGCCGGGCTCGCGTTCGACAGATGGCCGAGCATCGACTGGCGTGCGGCTTCCCAGGCCGTGTACTCGGATTCGTCCATCAGCGAGGGCAGCGTCGCGAACTCGCCGCGATCCAGTCCGACCAGCGCGGCATCGACCAGATCGGAGGCCGACATGACCCAGGCTTCCGGCAGATGCTCGACCGGCAGGCCGGCGATGTCCCAGAAGCGGGTGGCGGTCGCCCCCGGCAGCACCACCTGCACGCGCACGCCGTGCGCTGCCAGCTCCTTGTGCAGCGACTGGCTGAGGGCCAGCACGTAGGCCTTGGTCGCGCCGTAGACGCCGTTCAGCAGCTCCGGCCCGATCGCGACGATCGAGGCGATGTTGATGATCGTGCCGCCGCCGCGCGCGACGAAGCCCGGCGCGATGGCCTGGGTCAGGCGGGTCAGCGCCGTGACGTTCACGTCGATCATCTGCGTCATGCTCGCCGGATCGGACTGCAGCAGCGGCGCGGTGCTGCCGAAGCCGGCGTTGTTGACCAGCAGCGTGATCGACTCGTCACTGCGCAGCACCGCCTCGACCGCCGTCACGCCGGCCGGCGTGCCGAGATCGGCGCTCATGGTGCGCACCTGCACGCCGTGGCGCGTGCGCAGCAGCCCGGCCAGCGCGTCGAGCCGTTCGACGTTGCGGGCGACGAGGATCAGGTCGTGGCCGCGGCCGGCGAGGCGCTCGGCATAGACGGCGCCGATGCCGGAGGAGGCGCCGGTGATGAGGGCAGTACCCGCTGCTGCGGACATGGTCGGAGGCTCCGGTGCTGCGCCGGTCCGGGAGCGGACGGCGTCGGCCCTCAGCATCCCGCGCCGCGCCGATGTCGCAAATGTCGTATAAACATCGAAAACGGACATCGAGGTTGCGGCGATGCGCACGATCGGTTTTGTGCTGGCAGACGGTTTCCAGGTCATGTCGCTCGCGGCGCTGTCGGTGTTCGAGCTGGCGAACGCCAGCCTCAGCGACGCCGGCTACGCGCTGCACCTGCACTCGGCCGGCGGCGGCCCCGTGCGCAGCTCGCTCGGCTTCGGCGTCGATACCCGGGCATTCGGGCCCGACAGCCCCGACACCATCATCGTCACCGGCGCGCTGGTGCCGGACCCGGCACCGGCGGGCGTGCTCGACTACCTGCGCGACACCGGCCGCGGCGCCCGGCGCATCGCCGGCATCTGCACCGGCGCCTTCGTGCTCGCCGAGGCCGGGTTGCTCGACGGCCGGCGCGCAACCACGCACTGGGCGCATGCCGCCGCGCTGCAGCAGCGCCATCCGGCGATCCGCGTCGAGGCCGACCGCATCTTCTGCGCCGACCAGGGCGTGTGGACCTCGGCCGGCATGAGCGCCGGCATCGATCTGGCGCTGGCGCTGCTGGAGGACGACCACGGCCCCGCCCTCGCGAAGTCGGTCGCGCACAAGCTCGTCGTCTATCACCGCCGGGCCGGCGGCCAGTCGCAGTTCTCGACGCTGGTCGAGCTGGCGCCGAAATCCGACCGCATCCGCCAGGCGCTCGCCTGGGCCCGCGAACACCTCGCCGAGCCGCTGACGGTCGAGACCCTCGCTGCCGCCGTCCACCTGAGTCCGCGCCAGTTCAGCCGGGTGTTTCGCGAGGAGACCGGCCAGTCGCCGGCGAAGGCGGTCGAGCGCCTGCGCATCGAGGCGGCGCGCGCGATGATCGAGGACGGTCGCCACGGGCTGGCGGTCGTGGCACGCGCCACCGGCTTCGGCGACCGCGAACGCCTGCGCCGGGCCTTCCTGCGCGGCTACGGCCAGCCGCCGCAGGCGCTGCGCCGGCGCAACCGGGACGCGCAGCCGGCCTGAAGTCCCGGCCGCTGCCGCAGCCGGCCCGTTGCGGGCCCGGCCGCCGGCGCCTACAGCGGGGCGTGCGGATAGACGATCAGGTACAGCATGCCCGCGAACAGGTTGCCGAAGGCCGCGAGGTACAGCATGCCGAGGCCGGATTCGCGGATGCCGAGCATGCCGAGCGCACCGCCGGTGAAGAAGGCGCCGAGCAGCCCGGCGAGCAGCACGAGCTTCCACGGATCGCGCACCCGGCGCTCGCGCACGAGGTGGCCGAGATGGATGCCGAAGTCGGTGACGACACCACTGATGTGCGTGGTGCGCAGCGTCAGGCCGCGGTAGCTGCTCGCCATCGCGTTCTGCATGCCGCAGGCGGTCGCGGCCAGCGGCACCGCGATCAGGTAGCCGTACTGCGCGAGAAAGGTCGCGATCATCAGCAGCGTACCCTGGATCAGCAGCGAATGCCCGTAGCGGCGGCCGGGGCGCAGGTTGCGGTTGCCGATGATGACGCCGGACAGGAAGGCGCCGATCAGGAAGCCGCCGACGATGCCGAGGAAGGCCTGCAGGTCATCGGCGTTGCCGTTGACGAGGTCGATGCCGATCTTCGAGACGCTGCCGCTCATGTGCGAGACCGGCAGGTGGAAGAAGCTCAGCATGATCGTGTTGACGAAGCCCGCCGAGCCGGCGAGCAGCATGCCGCCGGTGACGACCCAGTGCGGGGCGAGCGTCTCGGCGTCGGTGTCGGGGTGATCGGTGCTCATCGGC
>JAFEGB010000252.1 GCA_018240295.1 Pseudomonadota bacterium | reverse complement strand
GGGCGTGCGCGACAGCCACCCGCTGATGAACCCGCCGGCCGCCGCGATCCCCCGCGTCGCGAGCGCCGCCCCCGGTGCGCACGAGGCGACCCGATGATGAAGCTTTCCACCCCTCTGCTGCCGGCCGGATCGGCAGCCATGAGCGTGCCCGTGGCTGCCGGAGCCTCCGCGCTGGCGCAGACCCCGGGCTCTGCAAGCCGGCATGAATCCGTCATCGACATCGACCGGGCCAGCGTCCGCTACGGCCACCACTGCGCGCTCGATGGCCTGACGCTGCGGCTCGACGCCGGCGAGGTGCTCGGCCTGCTCGGTCACAACGGCGCCGGCAAGACCACGACGATGAAGCTGATCCTCGGCCTGCTGGCTCCGCAGGCCGGGCAGGTGCGCGTGTTCGGCGAGGACCCGCACGGTCCGGCTGCGCCGCGGCTGCGGCTCGCGCTCGGCTATCTGCCCGAGAACGTCAGCTTCTACGACAACCTGAGCGGTCGCGAGGTACTGGACTTCTTCGCGCGCCTGAAGCGCGCCCCGCACGCCCAGGCGACGGAGCTGCTCGAACGCGTCGGGCTGGCCGCCGCGGCCGGGCGGCGCGTGAAGACGTACTCCAAAGGCATGCGCCAGCGCCTCGGACTTGCGCAGGCGCTGCTCGGCAGCCCGCGGCTGCTGCTGCTCGATGAGCCGACCGTCGGCCTCGATCCGCTGGCGACGCGCGAGTTCTACGCGCGCGTCGACGAACTGCGCCGCGCCGGCACGACCATCATTCTCTGCTCGCACGTGCTGCCCGGCGTCGAGCGCCACATCGACCGCGCGCTGATCCTCGGTCAGGGCCGCGTGCTCGCCGCCGGCAGCCTCGATGCGCTGCGCGAGCAGGCCGGGCTGCCGCTGCTGATCCACGTGCGCGGCAGCCCCGGCCCGCACGCGCTCGCCGCGCTGCCGGCCGGCAGCCGCACGCGCATGCTCGCCGATGGCCGCTTCGAGATCGCGCTGGCCGCGCATGCCAAGCTCGACGCGCTGCGCGGCCTGCTGACCGATCCGGCCGTGCACGACCTCGACATCGAGCCGCCGTCGCTCGAAACCCTGTACGCCCACTTCGGCAGCGCCGTCGCCGGTGAAGGAGAATCCGCATGAATCCCGCATCGGTGCTCGCGCCGGTGCTGACCGTCGCCGCCAAGGAGTTCCGCGACGGCCTGCGCAACCGCTGGGTGGCGGCAATCGCGATCGTCTGCGCGCTGCTCGCCGTGGGGCTGGCAACCTTCGGGGCTGCGGCCTCGGGGCAGGTCGGCTTCACGGGGCTGGCGACCACGATCGCGAGTCTGGCGAGCCTCGCGGTATTCCTGATCCCGCTGATCGCGCTGCTGCTTGCCTACGACAGCATCGTCGGCGAGGACGAGCAGGGCACGCTGCTGCTGCTGCTGACCTATCCGCTGTCGCGGCTGCAGCTGCTCGCCGGCAAGTTCCTCGGTCACGGCGCGATCCTCGCCGTATCGACGACACTCGGCTTCGGGCTCGCCGGCCTCGTCATCGGCATCGGTTCGGACAAGGTCGCGACCGGGCCGCTGGTGGCGGCACTCGGGCTGTTCATCGTCAGCGCGACGCTGCTCGGCTGGGCTTTCGTCGGCATCGCCTATGTGATCAGCGCCGGTGCCAGCGAGAAATCCCGCGCCGCCGGGCTCGCGCTGGTCGTCTGGTTCGCGTTCGTGCTGGTGTTCGATCTCGGCCTGCTCGGCTTTCTGGTCGCGACCGGCGGCGCGATCGGGCGCGACTGGCTGCCCTGGCTGCTGCTGCTGAACCCGGCCGACGTGTTCCGGCTCGCCAATCTCGCCGGCTTCGACGCGAACGCCACGGCCGGCCCGGTGTCGATCGGTGCCGGCTTCCCCGTGCCGCTGCTGCTGGCCGTGCAGGGCGCGTGGGTGCTCGCGCCGTTCGCGCTCGCCGTCTGGCGCTTCCGGCGACGCTGATACCGATCCCGGCTGAACGTCCGGTCTTTCAGCCCCTCCCCCCTCGCGGGGGAGGGGTTGGGGAGAGGGGGATCGGCAGTGCATTCATGCATGAACGCCATGAGTCGTCGTCCATCTTCCGGATTGATGCGAGAGGTTCCGCACATGCCCAGCCGCCGCCACGTCCTGCTCGGTCTCGGCGCCTTCACGTTCACATCCGCGTTTTCCTCGCTGCTCGCCGGCTGCGGCGAGGACAGGCCGCCGGCCGTCGCGCTGCGGCCGGTGCCGATCGCCGCCGCCGACGAGTGCGCGGTCTGCGGCATGCAGATCCGCGGTTTTCCGGGGCCGAAGGGCGAGGCCCACGTCAGCGGGCGCGAGGCCGCGCTGAAGTTCTGCTCGACGCGCGACTTCTTCGCCTGGGTGCTGCAGCCCGAGGCCGGCGCCAGCGTGCAGGCGCTGTGGGTGCATGATCTCGGTGCGACCGGCTGGGAGCAGCCCGACGATGCCGCCTTCACCGACGCGCGCAGCGCCTTCTACGTGATCGGGCATCGCCGGCTCGGCGCGATGGGGCCGACGCTCGCGAGCTTCCGCGAACGTCCGGCCGCCGAGGCCTTCGCGGCGCGCGAGGGCGGGCGGGTGCTCGCCTTCCTCGACGTGACCGTGGCGCTGGTGGCCGGCGGGCTGGAGCCGGGCTGAGCTGGCGTCCGCTCGGGCGAAACGACGGCGTCCGGGCCGGGCAGAAGCGCTGCGGCCTTACGGCGACAGCGTCATCGACGGCCCGCGTTCGAGCACGCTGTCGCGCCGGCGCAGCAGGTACAGCTCGGCCCCGAGAACCTTGCCGTCGGCGAGTTCGGCCTGCGTGACCTCGACGCCGGCATAGCGCGGGTCACGGCAGCCCATGGCCTGGAAGCTGACGTAGCCTTCGGAGCGCACGACTGTCTGCGGCAGGATGCGCGGCGGTCCCTCGCAGCCGCCGTCCATGACCACGGCACCGCGGTTGTCGGCGTCGAGGTAGATCGCGACGTCGTAGTACACGGCGCCGCGCCGGCCGCTCGCGTAATAGCCGGGCACGCCGGCGAGGTCCTCGGGCGGTGGCAGCCGCGCGGTCGAGCAGCCGGGCAGGGCGGCGAGGGCGGCGAGAAGCAGCAGGGCGGTCGATGCAGGGCGCATGGCGGCAGCGGTCGTGGCCTCGGCGGTCGGGGCCGACAGCATGCCGGCCTCGCCGGCGCACCGGTAGGGGCCCAGGGCAATCGGGCGGCGTCACCGGCTCCCGGTGCCCATCGCCCGCAGCCGCTGCAGCCAGCGTTCGCGGCCCCCGGTGCCGATCGTCAGCACGCTGCCGACCAGCGTCGTGCGCACCGGGCGGAAGCCCGCGGTGCCGAGCAGGTGCCGGCGCAGCGTCTTCACGCCGTGGGCACCGAAGTACCAGCGGTAGGCGAAGGCCGGCATGTTCATCGTCACCAGCACGTGCGCGCTGCGCCCGCCGAGCAGCGGTTTCGGCGGCGCGCCGGGGCCGGGCGGCGTGAAGGCGAAGCCGGGGCGCAGCGCGTGTTCGAGCAGGCCGAGCAGCAGCGCCGGCGGGTTGCCGAACCACAGCGGATACGCGAGCAGCCAGTGATCGGCGGCCGTGAGCGCCGCCTGCAGGCGCGTGACATCGGCCGGCGTGTTCGCCGGCTCCCAGTCGCCGCCGCTGCGCAGCCACGGGAAATCGAGGGTGGCGACGCGCAGCCGCTCGACTTCGTGCCCGGCCGCGCGCGCGCCATCGGCATAGGCATCGAGCAGGGCCGGCAGGAAGTGCGGTGCCGGATCGCGGTCCGGGTGACCGTCGAGGATCAGGATGCGTCGGGCCATGCCGGTGAACTCCGCAAGCAGGTGATGCGTTGCAGCATGCATCCGTCCCCCGGCTGCTGGCCATCCCCGTTGCCGGCGCCGGGGCAGGATTCAGCCGTCCTGCGGCTGCGTTCCCTGCGCGATGTGCCGTGACAGCAGGATCAGCGGCAGCACGCCGACCGCGACGATCGCAAGCGCCGCGGTCGAGGCCTCGGCGAGGCGTTCGTCCGCTGCCAGCGTGTAGACCTGGGTTGCCAGCGTGTCGAAGTTGAACGGGCGCATCACCAGCGTCGCCGGCAGTTCCTTCATCGTGTCGACGAACACCAGCAGCGCGGCGCTCGCGAGGCTGCCGCGCAGCAGCGGCAGGTGCACCTCGCGCAGCAGCGCGCCGCGCCCGCGCCCGAGGCTGCGCGCGGCCTCGTCCATGCTGACGGTGATGCGCGACAGGCCCGTGTCGACCGTCTGCACCGCGACGCTCAGGAAACGCACCAGATAGCCGTAGACCAGCGCCGCGAGCCCGCCGGTCAGCAGCAGGCCCGGATGCGGCTGGCCGAGCGACTGCCAGAGCGCGGCGATGGCATGATCGAGCCGTGTCACCGGGATCAGGATGCCGACCGCGATCACCGAGCCCGGCACCGCGTAACCGAGGGCGATGCCGCGGTTCAGCAGCCCGGCGGCCCGGCGCGCCGGGCCGCGCGCGAGCCGGGCGCCGTAGGCGAGCGCGAGCGCGAGCAGCGTGGCGAGCGCGGCGGTCAGCGCCGAGATCGCCAGGCTGTTGCCGGCCAGCGTCAGGAAGCGCGGACCGAGCTGCGCATCGCCATCGGCGTGCGCGAGCGCGAGCAGCCGCCCGGCCGGCAGCACGAAGCCGATCGCAAGCGGCAGCGCGCAGCCGAGGGTTGCGAGCCACGCGGCCACGCCATGCAGCGCCCGGCGCGGGCTGCGCCGCCGGCTGCCGCCGTGGAAGCGCGCCCGGCCGCGCGCGGCGCGCTCCAGCGTCAGCAGCAGCAGCACGAAGCCGAGCAGCGTCGCCGCGAGCTGCGCGGCAGCGGCGCGGTCGCCGAGCGCGAACCACGCGCGATAGATGCCGGTCGTGAAGGTCGGCAGCGCGTAGTACGCGACCGCGCCGTAGTCGGCGAGGGTTTCCATCAGCGCCAGCGCCGTGCCGGCGGCGATCGCCGGGCGCGCCAGCGGCAGCGACACGCGCAGGAACGCGCCCCAGGCGCCGCAGCCGAGGCTGCGTGCGGCTTCGGCCGCACCGCCGGCGCGCTCCAGGAAGGCCGTGCGCGCCAGCAGGTAGACGTAGACGTAGAAGCTCGCGGCGAACACGGTCGCGGCGCCGCCGAGGCCGTAGATCTCCGGGAACCAGTAGTCGCCGCGCTGCCAGCCGAAGGCTGCGCGCAGCCCCGACTGCACCGGGCCGGCGTACTGCAGCAGGTCCGTATACACGTAGGCGAGCACGTAGGCCGGCATCGCCAGCGGCAGCACCAGCGCCCATTCCAGCCAGCGCCGGCCGGGGAAGTCGTGCATCGCCACCAGCCAGGCCGTGCCGCCGCCGATCACCGCGACCGCGAGGCCGGTGCTGAGGCACAGCAGCGCGGTGTTGGCGAGGTATTCGGGCAGCACGTGCGCAGCCAGATGCCGCCAGGTGGCGGCGGTGCCGGGTTCGGTGAACTGCGCGACGATGCCGGCGAGCGGCAGCGCCACCAGCGCCGCGACCGCGAAGGCGAGCAGCAGCAGTGGCGAAGGACGGCGGGAAACGGCGGACGGGAGATCGGGACGGGGCATCGGCGCAGGTGGCGTGGCGTTTTATGATCGACAACAGAGAACGATTCTCACATGGGAGACCCCCGGAGACACGATGGCGCTGCTTTCGATCGAACACGTTGAACAAGGCTACGGCGCCCGGATCGCGGTCGCGGACCTGAGCCTGACGCTGGCGGCCGGCGAGATCGGCTGCCTGCTCGGTCCGTCGGGCTGCGGCAAGACCACGCTGCTGCGCGGCATCGCCGGCTTCGAGCCGCTCGCCGCCGGCCGCATCCGCCTCGGCGGACGCACGCTCGCCGAACCCGGGCGCGAGCTGCCGCCCGAGCAGCGCGGCGTCGGCATGGTGTTCCAGGATTACGCACTGTTCCCGCATCTGGACGTCGCCGCCAACGTCGGCTTCGGCCTGAAGGGTTCGAAGCATCTGGCGCGCACCGAACGCGAGCACCGGGTCGCGACGCTGCTCGATCTGGTCGGCCTCAAGGACGCCGGCCGGCGCTATCCGCACGAGCTTTCCGGCGGTCAGCAGCAGCGCGTGGCACTGGCGCGCGCGCTGGCACCGCAGCCGCAGCTGCTGCTGCTCGACGAGCCCTTCTCCAGCCTCGATGCCAGCCTGCGCGAACGGCTGGCGCTCGATGTGCGCACGCTGCTCAAGGCGCTCGGCACGACGGCGATCCTGGTCACGCACGACCAGCTCGAGGCCTTCGCGCTCGCCGACCGCATCGGCGTCATGCACGGCGGGCGGCTGCGCCAGTGGGCGACGCCGTGGCAGGTCTATCACCGGCCGGCCGATCGCCTCGTCGCCGGCTTCGTCGGTCAGGGCGTGTGGCTGCGCGGCGAGCGCATCGATGACCGCCACGTGCAGCTGCCCGACCTCGGGCCGGTGCCGGTGCCGGATGCGCCGGCGGCAAGATGGCTGGACGTGCTGCTGCGCCCCGATGACTTCGTGCGCGACACGGCCTCGCCGCTGCGCGCCGAGGTCGTCGGGCGGGCGTTCCGCGGTGCCGAGTGCCTGTACACCTTGCGGCTGCCCGGTGGCGCCGAAGTGCTGGCGCTGCTGCCTTCGCAGCACGATCACGCTCCGGGCGAGCGCATCGGCCTGCGCCTCGATGTCGACTCCGTGACCGGATTTGCCGCCGGCGGCTAGCGATCCGGCACATCTGCGACTATTTCGTCATGTCTGATGCGGTGGCTACGGCATCTGTCGAAGTGACTGCCCTCTGACCTCTGCCAATACTCCGTCCGCGCGCTGTCGCGCCGTGCCGTGCTGTTACCGTCCCCGACCTGCTGCCCATGTCCCCGGTACTGAAGGAAGGAACGAGATGGACAACCACCACCTTGCCGTGAGCCTGCCTGCCGATCGCCTGACCCGTGTGCTGAACCTGCTGCGCAAGCTCGAAGCCGAACTGCCGTTCCTGATCATGCTGTCCGACGAGGAGCGCGACGCGATGCCGATCCTCGACGAGCGCAAGCTGGCCTACATCGACCGGGCGCTGCACCTCGTGGAGGCGCATCCGGACTTCATGCCGCGCGACTTCGAGGCCGACGAATTCGGCACCGACGTGAAGCTGGTCAAGGCGCTCGGCCTGATTCACAGCCATCTGCTGCCGCTGGCGCGCAAGCTCGATGATTCGCTGCGCTGCGCCGAGAACGACGCCTGCCGCGCCGCCCTCGAAGTCCATCGCCACGCCAGCCTCGAGGACCCGGCCGATACCGACAGCCTCGATGCGATGATCGACAGCCTGAGTCCGCGCCGCTTCCGCCGCTGCCACGTGAGCAACCCGGCGCATCCCTGAACGGCTGACCTGAACGGCTGACGGAGGGCCGGCGCCTGCGTGCCATACTCCGGCGCCCGCTGGCCTCCCGTCGTTTCCGATCCCCGCGCATGCTGCACCTGTACCACTCCAACCGTATGGAAATCCTGGCCGCGCAGCTTGCCGCGCGGCTCGGTGAGCCGGTCGATGACGGCTGGGCACCGGAGACGCTGGTGGTCGCCTCGAACGGCATGCGTCGCTGGCTGTGTCTCGATCTCGCCGACCGGCTCGGCATCTGCGCCAACCTGCACTTCCCGCTGCCGTCGCGGCTGTTCTGGGACATCTACCGCGCCGTGCTGCCCGGCGTGCCGACCGAATCGGCGTTCGCGACCCCGATCCTCGCCTGGCGCGTGCTCGCCGAGTTCGGCGGTCTCGATGACGATCCGGTCTGGGAGCCGCTGCGGGACTATCTCGCCGGCAGCGACGACTACGGCCGCTACGAGCTCGCGCGGCGCATCGCCGACACCTTCGACCAGTACCTGGTCTATCGGCCCAAATGGATCAAGAACTGGGAGAAAGGTGGCGCGGCCCCGGGCGGCAAGGGCAGGGAGGACGATGAGGACGTTGAGAAGGGTGATGAGTGTGAGGGCGGCTGGCAGGCGGCCTTGTGGCGGCGCTTGTCGGAGGTCGATGCCACGCACCGCGCACGCCTGCACCGGCAGTTCCTCAAAGCCCTGAAGCAATTGCACGAGCGTCCGGCCGGCATCCCGGCGCGGCTGTCCTTCATCGGCATCCCGGCGCTGCCGGCGGCCTGGCTGCAGACGCTGCTCGGGCTGGCGCGCTGGTGCGAGGTCGACCTGTACCTGCTCAATCCCTGCGCGCAGTACTGGGGCATGATCGAGTCCGAGCGCACGATCGCGAAGATCGCACCCGAGGCCGATCACGCGGCGCTGTACCTCGAAACCGGCAACCGCCTGCTCGCATCGATGGGCCGGCTCGGCCGCGATTTCCATCATCTGCTCGCCGATTCCACCAGTGACCTGCCGGCCGCAGAGGCTTTCGAGGAGCCCGAGGCCGATACGCTGCTCGCCGTCGTGCAGCGTGACCTGCTGCGGCTCGAAAACCGCGGTGCCAACCACGCGCCCTCGGAGCACGACGGGTTCACGCTGTGGGCCGAGCCCTACCTCGCGGCAGCCGACGACCACTCGATCCAGATGCACGTCTGCCACTCGGCGACGCGCGAGATCGAGGTGCTGCACGAGCGGCTGCTGGCGCTGTTCGCGGCCGATGATTCGCTCGCGCCGACCGATGTCGTGGTCATGACCCCGGACATCGAGGCCTATGCACCGGCGGTCGAGGCGGTGTTCGGTGCCGCCGAGTCCGGCCTGTTCATCCCCTACGGCATCGCCGATCGCGGCGTGCGTGCCGAAAGTCCGCTGCTCGATGCCTTTCTGGCGCTGCTCGAACTGCCGGGCGGACGCTGGGGCGCCGAGACGGTCGCGAGCCTGCTCGATGCCGCGGCGCTGCGCCGGCGCTTCGGCATCCTTGAGGAGGACCTCGGCACGCTGCGCGACTGGCTGACGGCGACCGGCGTGCGCTGGGGACTCGATGCGGATCATCGGCAGTCGCTCGAACTGCCGGCCGAGTCCGCCCACACCTGGCGCGCCGGGCTCGACCGGCTGCTGCTCGGCATCGCGCTGCCCGGCGACGGCGAGCGCCTGTACGCCGGCGTGCTGCCGTATGACGAGGTCGAAGGTCACACCGCGCAGCTCGCCGGGCGGCTCGCGCAGTTCGTCGACCGGCTCGCTGCGCTCGAATCCGGGCTGGCCGCTGCCCGCGCTCCGGCCGGCTGGTCCGGCACGCTGGCGGCGGTGTTCGAGGACTTCCTCGCGCCCGAGCCGGACGACGAGGCCGAGGCCGCGCGCCTGCGCACCGCGATCCAGCGTCTGGCCGAAACCGCAGCGATCGCCGGCTTCGGCGGCGCGGTGCCGCTCGCCGTCGCCCGGCGCTTCCTGCTCGCCGAACTCGAAGGCATGGGCAGCGTGCAGGGTTTCCTCGCCGGTGGCGTGACCTTCTGCGCGATGGTGCCGATGCGCGCGATCCCGTTTCGCGTCGTCTGCCTGATCGGCATGAACGACGGCGCCTATCCGCGCGTCAACCGCCCGCACGACTTCGATCTGATCGCCCGCCATCCGCGCCGTGGCGACCGCTCGCGGCGCAATGACGACCGTTATCTGTTCCTCGAAGCGCTGGTTTCGGCGCGCGACGTGTTCTACGTGTCCTGGACCGGCCGCAGCCAGCGCGACAACGCCGAGCTGCCGCCGTCGGTGCTGGTCGCCGAACTGCTCGATTACATCGCCCGTGCCGCACAGGACCCGCGGGACGGCGCAGCCGAAGCCGGGCAGCCGCAGGCCGATGCGCTCGAAGCCCTGCGCCGGGTGTGCGTCGAGCACCCGCTGACGCCCTGGGGCACGGCGGCCTTCGATGGCGGGGACCGGCGCCGCGCCAGTCATTCGCCGCGCTGGTGCCGGGCCGCGCAGCTCGCCGGGCGCGGCGAACGCATGCGCCGTGAGCCGTGCCCGGAGCCGCTGCCGGACCCGGAAACCGAATGGCTGACATTGAGCCCGGAGCGGCTGACCGATTTCCTGTGCGCCCCGGCGCGCTTTCTGCTGCGCGAGCGCCTGCGCCTGCGCCTCGACGAAGCCGAAGGCGAACTGGTCGAGACCGAACCCTTCCTGCTCGATGACTTTGCCGACCGGCGGCTGCGCGGCGAACTGCTGCGGTTGCGCCAGCGCGGTCTCGACCCGGATGCGGCCCGGCGCGTGCTCGCCGGTTCCGGCCTGCTGCCGCACGGTGCGGTCGGGCGCCTGCTGTATGCGCGCGAAGCGGCGGCCGTCGAAACCGTGCTCGCCCGCCTGCCGGCCGGCGGCGACACGGTGCTGCTGGAACCGCTGCCGGTCGATCTGACGCTCGCCGGCGTGCGGCTGCTCGGCTGGCTGCGTGAAGTCGGCGGACACGGGATTCTCGTCGCCGAGCCGAATCCGCCGGGCTGGCGCGAGCGCCTGCGGCTGTGGGTGCGGCATCTGCTGCTCTGCCGGGCGGTGCAGGCGGGCCTGAGGATGCCGGACGGGACCGAAGTCCCCGCCCGCAGCCTCTGCCACGGTCCGGATACCGGCTTTGCCTTCACGCCGGTCGCGAATCCCGACGCCGTGCTGGAGCCGCTGCTGGCGCTGTATCGCAGCGGGCTGCTGCGCCCGTCGGCATTCATCCCGCCGGTGGCCTGGGCCTGGTGGCAGGGCAAGCCCGACGACACGCCGGAGCGGGCCATCGCGCAGGCCTTGAAGAAATGGGAAGGCGACGATTTCACCGGCAGCCACGCCTGCGCCGACGATCGCTGGAACCGCTGTGCCTACGACGGCGTGCTGCCGGCGGCCGATGCCTGGCAGACGGTGGCGCGCGGCGTGTTCGCGGTGATGACGGGGCATGAGACTACTATCGGGGACTCTGCCCCAGATACGGGAATCCGCCCATGAACGATACCGTCACGCTCGATCCGCAGGGCCGGATCGACATTCCGGAAACCATTCGCGAAGCCCTGCACCTGCAGAGCGGACAGCGGTTCGTCATCGTCACGCACGGTGACTCGATCACGCTGGTGCCGGAGCGTTCGATCGCCTGGGCACGGGGCATCCTGAAAGGGGCTGATCCGGCGAATCACCGTGATCGGGAGTCCACGGCCGATGACCCTTCATGAACCCCGGGTACTGGTCGATACCTGCGGCTGGATCGAATGGCTGACCGACGGCGTGCTGGCCAGCCACTTCGAGCCGTATCTGGCGGATCCGGCTCATCTCGTCGTGCCGTCGATCCTGCAGTTCGAGCTGTACCGATGGATCCGGCGCGAACGCGGCGAATCACTGGCCCTGCAGATCATCGCCATCACCCATCAGGGACAGCTCATGGGCATTGATGCGCGTCTGGCCATCCTGGCAGCCGATCTGGCCCTGCAGTACCGGCTGGCGATGGCGGATGCGCTGATCTACGCATGTGCGCAGTCCGCAGGCTGCGAACTGATCAGCTCGGACCGGCATTTCTGCGGCCTGCCCGGCGTCGTTCATTTCCAGAAACGTGCATGAGTCCGAACGCTGAGCCCGGAACACCGCGCATGTCCGACATGCACCCGCTCGACGTCCTGAACGTCCCGCTCGATTGCGCCAACCTGATCGAGGCCAGCGCCGGCACCGGCAAGACCTATGCGATCGCGAGCCTGGTGCTGCGGCTGGTGGCCGAGCGCGGCGTGCGCATCGACCGGATTCTGGTCGTCACCTACACCAAGGCCGCGACCGCCGAACTGCGCGGACGCATCCGCATGCGGCTGGTGCAGGCTCGCGACGCGTTTCGGGGCGCTCCGACCGACGATGCCGTCTGCAGGGCGCTGATCGCACGGGCAGAACAGCAGGAGCGGGAAAACAGGAAGCGCCGTGAGCACAGGGCAGCCCACGAAAAACCGGAAGGGAAAGCCCAGGAGCGCGCGGACGAAGGCGGGACGCTGATCCGCTGGGCCCGGCGGCTCGATGCCGCGGTGCTCGCCTTCGACGAGGCGGCGATCTTCACGATCCACGGCTACTGCCAGCGCGCGCTGGCCGATCACGCCTTCGCCGCCGGCGAGTCCTTCGAGACCGAACTGCTCGCCGACGACTCCGGCCTGCTCGAAGAGGTCGTGCAGGATTTCTGGCGTCTGCAGCTCTACAACGCAGCGCCGGTGCTGGTCATGCAGGCGCTCGATGCCGGGCTGACGCCGGCACGCCTCGCGCAGCAGATCCGCGGCTGTCTCGGCAAGCCCTACCTGAGCTATGACGAACCGCCGGCCCCGGACATCGACACGGCGCAGGCTGCGTTCGAGCGTGCCTTCGCGGTGGCGGCCGAGTGCTGGCAGCGTCAGGGCATCGAGGTCGGCACGCTGCTGCATCAGGCCGAGCTGAGCCGCACCAGCTACCGGCTGGCTTCGATTCCCGGCTGGTGCGCCGAACTCGATGCCTGGTTCGCCGGGGAGCCGAAAGCCGCGCTGCCGGAGAAGTTCGCGCAGTTCACGTCCGCGAAGCTCGTGAAGGCGACGAAGAAGGGCGCAACGCCGCCGCGGCATGCGTTTTTCGACTGCGCCGACGGGCTGGCTGCAGCGGTCGAGGCCCTCGCCACCGCCTTCGAGGGCTGGCTCGCACGGCTGCGCTGGCAGCTGCTGCGCTGGTGCAGCGAGGAACTGCCGCGGCGCAAGCAGCGGCTGCAGAAGCTCGCCTATGACGACCTGCTGACGCGGCTGGCCGCGGCGCTCGCGAGCGGCGACCTCGGAAAGCGGCTGTCCGAAAGCCTCGCCGGACGCTACGAGGCGGCGCTGATCGACGAATTCCAGGACACCGACCCGACGCAGTACGAGATCTTCCGCGCCATCTACACGGGCCGCAGCCAGCCGGTGTTCTTCGTCGGCGATCCGAAACAGGCGATCTACGCCTTCCGCGGCGCCGACGTGTTCGCCTACCTGCGCGCCAGTGACGATGCACCGGCCCGGCACACGCTGGCGGTCAACTGGCGCTCCTCCCCGGCCTTGATCCGCGCCATCAACGCGCTGTTCGGACTGCGGCCCGATGCCTTCCTGCTGCGCCGCATCCACTTTCATCCGGTCGAAGCCTCGCCGGCGGCCAGGCCGGACTTCGTCGCGCCGGACGGCCGGGCCGCGCTGCAGCTCTGGCGGCTGCCGCCCGGTGAGGGCGACAAGGCCCTCGGCAAGGGACAGGCCAATGCGCTGGTGGCCGCGGCGACCGCGCAGCGCATCGCCGAACTGCTGAAGGCCGGCCAGAAGGGGGAGGCGCGCATCGGCGCGCGGGCCCTGCACGGCGGCGACATCGCCGTGCTGGTGCGCTCGCACACGCAGTCGGCGGCGATCCGCGATGCGCTGCTCGCCCTCGGCGTGCCCTGCGTGCTGCAGTCGCGCGACAGCGTGTTCGCGAGCCGCGAGGCCGAGCTGCTGATGCGCCTGCTGGCGGCCGTGCTCGATCCGCGCCACGAGGGGCGCGTGCGCGCGCTGCTGCTGACCGACGCCTGCGGCCTCGACCTGGTGCAGCTCTGGGCCCTCGGTCAGGACACGAAGCCCTGGGAGGCGATGCTCGAACGCTTCCACCGGCTGCGCACGATCTGGTTCGGCCGCGGCGGCTTTCCGGCGATGTTCCGCCACTGGCTCAGCGATTTCGATGTCGCCGCCCGCCTGCTCGAATGGCGCGACGGCGAACGGCGGCTGACCAATCTGCTGCATCTGGCCGAGCTGCTGGCCGCCGCGATCGCCGAGGACCGCCTGACGCCGGAGGCGAGCCTCGCCTGGCTCAGTGATGCGCGGGCAGCGGCCGGGGTCGAGGACGAGACCCGTCAGCTGCGCCTCGACAGCGATGCGCAGCGCGTGCAGATCGTCACGATCCACCGCAGCAAGGGCCTCGAATACCCGGTCGTGTTCTGCCCGTATCTGTGGAACGGCCGGCTGTGGGCGAACGACGAGGTGCTGGTGCGCGCCCATGAGGGGAATCCGGAGAATCCCGACGATTCCGCCTCCGGCCGCAGCCGGCTCGAATTCGCCGCCGGTCCCGACAGCGAGCTGCGCAGGCAGGCCGTGCGCGAGGAACTCGCCGAGAACCTGCGCCTCGCCTACGTGGCACTGACGCGGGCGCGGTATCGCTGCTATCTGGTCTGGGGCGCGGCCAGCGAATCCGAGCGCAGCGCGCTCGCCTGGCTGCTGCACCCGCACCGTCTGCCCGATGCCGCCGCCGTGCTCGCTGCCGGCAACGGGCGCAAGTCCTGGCTCGCCGATGATCTGCTCAGGGCTGATCTCGACGCGCTGCTCGCCGCCGCAGGCGACACCTGCACGATCCAGCCCCTGCCGGAGACCGGGCCGGGCCTGCGCTACCGTCCCGCTCTGCCGCCGGCCGAGCGCCTGCAGGCCGCGGGGTTCGGGCGCCGGCTGCCGACGGGGCGGCGCACGACCAGCTTCACGCAGCTCGCCGAAGGCCGCAGCCACGAAGGCCCGGACCGCGACACGCTCGCCGCGCAGCCGCCGGCGAAACCGGCAGCAGCGCAGTCGCCGGTCGAAACCGCCGCGCCCCGGCGCGATTTCCGCAGCTTCCCGCGCGGCGCCGAGGCCGGCACCTGCCTGCACGCGATGCTGGAACGCCTCGATTTCGCCGCCGATGACGAAGCCATCGGGCTGATTGCAGCCGAGGAACTCAAACGCGCCGGCATTGCTGCGGACTGGCTGCCGGCGGCAGTCGATGGCATCCGCGCGACGCTGACGACCGCGCTCGATGACAGCGGCCTGCGCCTCTGCGAGCTGCCGGCGGATGCGCGCCGGGCCGAGCTGGAGTTCACGTTTCCGCTCGGGCGCATCCGTGCCGACGGCCTCGGGGCCGTGCTGCGGGCGCACGGCGTGTCGATGCCGGGCCTGGCGTTCAAGGACATCGAGGGCTATCTGCGCGGCTTCATCGATCTGGTCTGCGAAGCCGGCGGGCGGGTCTTCATCATCGATTACAAGTCCAACTGGCTCGGTCCCGAGGCCGGCGACTACCACGTCGAACGCCTGCCGGCGGCGATGGACGCCGCCGGCTACCGGCTGCAGTACCTGCTGTACTGCGTCGCGATCGTGCGCTTCCTGCGCCGGCGCCGGCCCGGCTGGCGCTATGAAACCGGCTTCGGCGGCGTGCGCTACCTGTTCCTGCGCGGCCTCGACCCGGCGCTCGGCCCGACGCACGGCGTGTTCGCCGAGCGCCCGGCCGAGGCGCTGATCGACGCGCTCGATGCGTATCTGGCCAGCGGCGATGTGATGAGCGCCTGAGCCCGCGCATCGGAGGCCGGAATATGCGGGGCGCACGGACAGCCGGATTGCGGGGTGCCCGTCAGGGAGGTCCGGCATCCGCCAGCCGCTGCAGCAGGCCGGTCAGGCAGGTGATCTCGTCCTCGCCCAGCGCCTGCGTCAGCCACGCCCGCAGGCCGACCAGCATGTCGGCCATCGCCGCTTCGATCGCCTGCCGGCCGGCCTCGCTCAGCTGCACCGGCTTCACGCGCTGATCGCCGGCCGAAGGCGGGCGCAGCAGCAGGCCGCGGGCTTCGAGCTGCAGCATCAGCTTGGTCAGCCCGCCCGAAGTGATGACGACCTGATCGCGCACCTGCGACGGCGTCAGCCGGTGGGGCGGGGCGCTGTTGCGCAGCGTCGCCAGCACGTCGAACTCGGCCGCCGACAGCCGGTGCCGGCTCAGCACCGGCTGCATGTGCGCCAGCGAACGGCTGCGTGCCCATTGCAGCGACAGGAACAGCGGCACGCACAGCGGGTCGAGCGCGGTATCCCAGCGCCCGGTGTCCGGACGACGGTTTCCGGCCATGCCTGCAGTTCCTCCGGCGGTGGTGGGGATTGCAACGCAATCGCGGGTCTTGCGTAACACAGGGTAACTTATCTTGCTGGAAAGATATTGGCTGCCTAGCATTCCGGTGCATCCCTCATGCAGACCAGCGTTCAGGCGGCGCCATCATGCGTGTCATCCAGCGGGTTTTCCTGGCATTTCCGGTATTGCTCACGGCGCTCTGGATTCTGGGCGATCCCGGCGCCTTCAGCGGACTGAACGGATTCTTTGCCTGGCGCAATGTCCTGATGCAGTACAGCGGTGTGCTCGGCATCGGCGTCATGAGTTTCGCGATGCTGCTGAGTCTGCGTCCGGCCTGGTTCGAACGCCGGCTCGGCGGACTCGACAAGCTGTACCGGCTGCACCGATGGCTCGGCATCGCCGGACTGTCGATCACGGTTGCGCACTGGCTGCTGGCGCAGGGACCGAAATGGCTGGTGCAGCTCGGCTGGCTGCAGCGCGGCAACCGGCCGCCCCGGCCCCTGCTGCCCGAAGGCTCGCTGCAGCAATGGTTCGCGCATCAGCGCGGATTCGCCGAAGGCGTCGGCGAATGGGCGTTCTATGCCGCCGTGGTCCTGATGCTGCTGGCGCTCGTCAAATGGTTTCCGTACCGGCGTTTCTTCCAGACGCACCGACTGCTTGCCGTGTGCTATCTGGCGCTGGTGTTCCATTCCGTCGTGCTGCTGCGTTTCGAATACTGGAGCACGCCGCTCGGGGCCGGGCTTGCACTGCTGATGGCAGGCGGCTGCGTCGGGGCCGTGATGGCCTTGCTGCGCCGTCACCTCGGCGGCCGGCGCATCCGCGGCCGCGTGGTCGGCCTGCAGCGCCAGCCGGAGATCGGCGTGCTCGGGGTCGACATCGAGCCGGACGCCGGATGGCCGGGCCACGAGGCCGGACAGTTCGCGTTCATCAGCTTCGATGACGCCGAGGGGCCGCACCCGTTCACGATCGCGTCGGCATGGAGCGGCGAGCCGCGCCTGCGCTTCCTGATCAAGGCGCTGGGCGACTACACGCGCCTGCTGCCGGGCCGGCTGCGCGTCGGCAGCGTCGTGACGCTCGAAGGCCCCTACGGACGCTTCACGTTCGAAGGCGACGCCCGCCGGCAGATCTGGATCGGCGGCGGCATCGGCATCACGCCGTTCCTCGCCCGCCTGCAGGCACTCGGCAGCGCGCCGGACGGCCGCGACATCGATCTTTTCCACAGCACCGCGCAATACGATCCGGACGTGATCGCCCGGCTGCAGCGCGAGGCGACGGCCGCGAAGGTGCGCCTGCACGTGCTCTGGGACCCGCGCGACGGCCGGCTCGATGTCGCCGGCATCGTCAGCCAGGTGCCGGACTGGCGCGAGGCCGACGTCTGGTTCTGCGGGCCGGGCGGATTCGGGCGCGCGATCCGCGATGGCCTGCTGCGGCTGGGACTGCCGGCCGGGCGCTTTCATCAGGAATTGTTTGAAATGCGCTGACGCTCCGGCAGGACGGGACGCAGAGGCGCTGCGTCCCGCCTCCGGCTTGATTGCCGGTGTGACGGCTCAATAGGAGAACAACACCCGCGACAGCAGATACGCGACCGTCGTCGAAACGCCGACGCCGATCAGGCCGGGAATCATGAAGCTGTGATTGAGCAGGTACTTGCCGATGTGCGTGGTGCCGGTGCGGTCCATGTTGATCGCGGCCAGATCGCTCGGATAGAACGCGAAGAAGAAATACGCATAACTCGACGGCATCAGCCCGAGCAGCAGCGGCACGGGCAGCGACAGGGCCAGCCCGAACGGAATCATGATCGTCAGCGTCGCGGCCTGGCTTTTCACGAAAGCCGACACCGCGAACATCGCCAGCGCAAACGTCCACGGCGCGAACTTGACCATCGCTTCGATCTGCTCGATCAGGAAGGCCTTGTTGCCGCTGACGAAGGTGTCGCTCATCCACGCGATGCCGAAGATCGACACGACCGCGATCATGCCGGCCGTGAACACGCTGGAGCGGGCGATGTCCGGCGCCTTGACGCCGGTCGCGAACAGGATCAGCGCGCCGAAGCCGAGCATGACGATCTGCACGATGGTCGTCATCGGCACGGCCTTGCCGCCGAACACCGGCACCAGCACCGGAAAGAGCGCCAGCATGACGATCGTGAGCACGCCGCCGAAGAACAGCGCCACCGACAGCTTCGCGGTCTTCGGCAGCTCGGTGCCGAGCGTCGTCACCGACACGTCGAGTGCGGCGCGAAACTGCGGGTCGGCGAGCCGGGCCTGATATTCGGGATCATCGGCGAGGTCCTTGCCGCGCTTCATGCTCCAGAGGGCCGCCACCAGCACCCCGGCGAGCCCGGCCGGCAGCGTGATCATCACGATGTCGAACAGCCCGACCGGCGTCGGCGTCTTCGCTGCGAAGGCGAGGAAGGTGGTCACGGCCGCGGCGACCGGGCTGGCGGTGATGCCCATCTGCGAGGCGACGCTGGAGATCGCCATCGGCCGCTCCGGGCGGATGCCGGTGCGCAGGGCCACGTCGCCGATCACCGGCAGCAGCGCATAGACGGCGTGGCCGGTGCCGACGCACACCGTCAGCAGGAAGGTCGCGAGCGGCGCGAGCAGCGTCACGCGCTGCGGATAGGCGCGCAGCAGCCTTTCGGTCTGCTGCACCAGCCAGTCGAGACCGCCGGCGACCTGCAGCGTCGCCGAGGCCGTGACCACGGCGAGGATGATCAGCATCACGGTGACCGGCGGTTCCGACGGCGGCGTGCGGAACACGAACACCAGCACGGCGACACCGAGGCCGCCGATCAGCCCGAGCGCCACGCCGCCGCGGCGGATGCCGAGCAGGATGGCGCCGAGCACCAGGATGAATTCAAGCCAGAAGGTCCACATCGCACTTCTCCCGGGGGGACGGGCAAGACCACGCACCGGCTCGCGCCGGACGACTGCCACCGGTCCCGGCGCGGGAGGGCGGCGCGAGGGCCGGCGGTTGCTGCGCAGCATGGGCGCCGTGTGCAGTCACGGACATGACGCAGGTCGGGTTCTGATGCGATGCAGCAGCGGATCGGCAGGCAGGGCCGTGCGGGCGGAAAGCTGGATTGCCGGCGGCTGCCTTCGGACCGGATGATCTTTTGATAATTATTTTTATACCATCATTTTTTGCTTAAACCGGCCTTAGTCCGTCCGGGCACTCATGCAGCCCATGCAGCCATTTGCGCAGACCGGGGTCCGAGCGAGCGTGCTGCACCGCGTGCAGCGGTTCCGGAGTGTCCGATCATGCAGTCCCGCCGCAATGCCTCGCTGTTCACGCGCTTCGCTTCGGCCACCGCCCGCTGCTCGGGCCGGCCGGTCACCTTCGTGCTCGCGTTCCTGGTCATCGTCGTCTGGGGCGTGACCGGGCCGCTGTTTCATTACAGCGATACCTGGCAGCTGGTCATCAACACCGGCACGACCATCGTCACCTTCCTGATGGTGTTCCTGATCCAGAACACCCAGAACCGCGACGCCGAGGCCGTGCAGGTCAAGCTCGACGAGCTGATCCGCGCCACGCGCGGTGCGCACAACGCGCTGCTGAACCTGGAGGAGCTCGAAGACCGCGACATCGAGCGCATCCGCGTGCGCTACCAGCGGCTGGCCGAGGAGGCGAGGGCGGCGCTGCGCAGTGACGGTGGCGGCGATACCGACACGCCCGAAGCCGGCGGGGACGGGGCGGCAGGCGACGGGGGGCGCCGGCAGGACTGATGCGTTGAAAATATTCGTCCCGTACCTGTCTCCGATTCCCGGGGGCCGGCGTATCGGTCAGCAGGCAGCCCGCACGAGGCCGCCGCTGACCGAACTCCCGCCTCCGAGGATCCGCACGATGAACATCCTGCTCCGCAGCCACGCCGACCGTCGCCTGCCCGCCCTCACCCTCGCGGCCGCGCTCGGCCTCACCCTTGCCGGCTGCGCCGGTGCGCCGGTCGCCACCACCGGCAGCGCGCCGCTGACCGATGCCGGCGGGCGCACGCTGTACACCTTCGACAAGGACGGCGACGGCGTCAGCCGCTGCGCGGCGACCTGCACCGCGACCTGGCCGCCGTATGTGGTCAAAGCCGGTGAAAACCCGGCCGGCATGAGCGCGATCACCCGCGAGGACGGCAGCCGCCAGTGGTCGCTGGCCGGCCGGCCGCTGTACTTCTTCGCCGGCGACCAGAAGCCCGGCGATGCGCGCGGCGACGGCGTCGGCGGCGTCTGGCACCTCGCGCGCAATGCTGCGCCGGCGGCGAGCGTCGCGAGCAGCAGCGGCAGCAGCTACGGCTACTGAGCCGGCTGTCAGGCGCTGAGGCGCCGGCCTGCACGAGCGGGTCTTGCGCGCCCCGGATCGCGGCGCAGGCGCAGCGATTCGATGACAGAACACATCCAGTCGACAGCGAGCCGGGCCTTCGTGCCCGACCCGGGAGGTTTCCCATGTCCGCGATTGCGCCTTCTGCTGCTTCCTGCACCAGCTCCTCAGACCGTTTCTCAGGCCGTTTCTCAGGCCGCTCCGCCAGCCATCGTCCGGCGCGCTGGCGGCGGCAGCTGCTGGGGGCTGCGCTGGCCGCGACCGCAGCCGCCTCGGCCGGTGCGTCGCCGCTGCTGTTCTCCGGCACCGGTGCCGCGGCGACGACCGCCTTCGATGCCTTCCGCGGCGCGATCGGTGGCGGCAGCCGCATCACCTGGGACGGCGTGCGCCTCGATGGCAGCGACGTGAATCCGGCGACCCAGGTGCTGATCCCCGGCAGCACGGTGGCGATCCCCGAGAACCGCTTCACCGCCGCCGGGGCGCTGTTCGCCGATCCGTATGCGGTCGCCGGCGATGGCTTCGCCGCCGCCAACCCGGCAACCGCCGGCCAGTTTCCGGCCTTCACGCCCGGCAACACCTTCGTGATGTTCGATACCGACGGCAGCGACTTCGACGACCGCTTCATCGAGCAGAGCTTCGTGCTGCCCGGCACGACGACCGCGGCCGGTACGCGCGGCTTCGGGGCGATCTTCGTCGGCGTCGAGCAGGCCGGCAGCAGCAGCATCGAGTACTTCGGCCGCAACGCGCTCGGCGAGCGCATCAGCCTCGGGCACTTTGCGGTCGAGGCCGGCAGCGGGCCATCCGACACGCAGTTCCTCGGCGTGCTGTTCGATGCGGCGATCGTTGCCGACGTGGTGCTGACGGTCGGCACGCACGCGCTGTTCGGCTTCGACGGCACGACGCTGCGCAGCTTCGGCGCGCAGACGCCGGGGACCGATCTCGCCGTCACCGACGACTTCGTGTTCGCGCGCCCCGAGGCGCTGGTCACGGTGCCGGAGCCGCCGCCGCTCGCGCTCGGCTTCGCGGCCCTCGGTGCCGCGCTGACGCTGCGCCGGCTGCGGCCGGCCGACTGAAAGCCTGCGCTCCTGCAGTCCGCCGCTCGCCGGCCACGACCAGCAACAGCCTGCGGGCGGCGATCTCCCGCGACAGCGGCCGCGCTGCGCGCGCCGCACATCCCCCTTGACGACCGGCCGGGCAGGGACCCGGCCATCCCGACTTCCGGAGTTTTCATCATGACGATGCAGGATCTGCACGGTCACGCGCTCAGCGGCGCCAGTGCCCAGGCCCTCGACGCCTTCGAAATCGCGCTGCGCGAACTGCGCTGCCTGAGTGGTGACCCGCTCGGCCACGCCGAGGCGGCGGTCGCGGCCGCGCCGGAGTTCACGATGGCGCATGCGCTGCGTGCCTGGCTGTTTCTGGTCGGCACCGACGCCGGGGCCGTGCCGCTGGCGCGCGAGGCGCTGGCGCAGGCCCGGGCCCTGCCGGCCGATGCCCGGGAGGCACGGCATCTGGCGGCGATCGGGCACTGGTGTGCCGGACGCTGGCGGCTGGCGGCGCGCACGCTCGAAGACCTGAGCCTCGAGCATCCGCACGACCTGCTGGCGCTGCAGCTCGGGCAGCAGCTCGACTTCTTCACCGGCGACCAGCGCCTGCTGCGGGATCGCATCGCCCGGGCGCTGCCGGCCTGGTCGCCGGACATGCCCGGCTATCACGCGCTGCTCGGCATGTATGCGTTCGGGCTGGAGGAGAACGGCGATTTTCACAACGCCGAGCGCTACGGCCGCCGGGCGATCGAACTGGAGCCGCGCGACGCCTGGGCGCAGCACGCGGTCGTGCACGTGCTGGAGATGCAGGGCCGGCGCGATGACGGCATCCGCTGGATGACCGGTCAGGCCGGCTGGAAGCAGTGCGGGCTGCTCGCCGTGCACAACTGGTGGCATCTGGCCCTGCATTACCTCGGCCTCGACGATGTCGATGCGGCGCTGCAACTGCTCGACGGCCCGATCGACGGGCACCGGCCGACGCTGGCGCTGGAGCTGATCGACGTGAGCGCGCTGCTCTGGCGCCTGCGCCTGCGCGGCGTCGATGTCGGCGAACGCTGGGTGTCGGTCGCCGAGCGCTGGAGCGCCTGCGCCGGGCACGGCTGGTATGCGTTCAACGACCTGCACGCGGCGATGGCCTTCGCCTGTGCCGGCCGGGCGGACCTGCTCGAACAGCTCGACGCCACGCAGCGCGCGGCGCAGACGCGCGCAGACGACAACGCCGGCTTCCTGCTGGCGGTCGGGCGGGCGGCGACCGAGGCCGTGATCGCGCACGTCGCCGGCGATCACCGGCGCACGGTCGAGCGGCTGCGCGACCTGCGCAGCCACGCCCGCGCCTTCGGCGGCAGCGATGCGCAGCGCGACCTGCTCGACCAGACGCTGATCCACTCCGCGCGCGCGAGCGGCCAGCCGGCGCTGGCCCGCGGTCTGGAAGCCGAACGCTCGCTGCTGGCCCGCCAGCGCGCCGGCGCCAGACCCGCGGTGGCGCTGCAACCTGCAATGCACTGATTCCCCTCCGGAGGAAGGACCGGGGATGAGGGGGCGGCATGGCACGGAATCATGGCGGGTGATGGTGTTCTGATCGCTGCCCTGCGGACCGGGATGCCTGCCGATCCCGGCCGGCAGCGGGCATCGCGCTGCGGCATCATCCGGCCAGGGCTGCGAACCGCAGCGCCATGCGCCGGGTCGATATCCGGATGACTGCCGATCCCGAAAAGACCTCTGCCTTCCACGAAGCCCCCGCTGCGGCCGGCACGACGCTGCCGGTCAGCGCTGCCTGGCGCGCGACGCTCGATGCCGCCGTCGCCGCGGCCGGTCAGGCCTGGCTTGCCGGGCGCCGCACCCGTGTCGCGCCGTTCGCACGCCGGCATTTCGGCTGGCGCGGCGCCTGGCGGCTGAACCGGCGGGCCTTCGGCAAGGATCTGCTGCGCGCGCCGGTCAACGTGCTGTGGGCCGCACCGCACCTGCTGCTGCAGCTCGGGGCCAGAGCCGGACGCAAGGCCGGGCTGAAACGCACGGCCGAGCGGCTGGAGCAGCTGCCGGCGGGCTGGCGCACCGATGTCGAGCGCGAGCTGGAATGGCTGATCCGCACCGAGCTGCTGGAGCTGCCCTGCACGCAGCCCGGACGCACGAGTTCGCGCGATACGCTGTTCGAGGCCGTGCTCGCGCAGCCGGCCGTCGCCGGCGCGCTGGTCGAGGCGCTGCAGGCCCTCGATGCGCTCGGGCAGCGGACGGAGCTGCACGGGCGGCTCGCCGACTTCCTGCGCCAGTACACCGACACGCGGGCGGCGGCGGCCGATCTCGCCAACTCGCTGCTGGCGCTCGCGGCCGGCGCCGCGGCCTTCCAGTCCTTCACGCCCGGCACCGTGGCGATGGGCGCGGCGGCCGCGGCCGGCATCGCGCAGCAGCTCGCCGTCGCCAACTTCACGCTCGGCCCGACGCTCGGCGCGCTGTGGTACGGCGTGTTCCCGGCCAGCGCCTCGGCCGGTCTGGTCGCGGCGACCACCGGCGGCCTGATCGCCGCACTCGGCGTGCTCGCCGCCTGCTCGGGCCTCGTCACCGACCCGCTGCAGCAGGCGCTCGGCCTGCACGAACGTCGCCTGCACAAGCTGCTCGACGCGCTCGACGCCGAACTCGCCGGCCAGAGCCCGCGCGGCCCGGCGCTGCGCGACGCCTACG
>JAFEGB010000251.1 GCA_018240295.1 Pseudomonadota bacterium | reverse complement strand
CCTCGTCGGCGAAGGACGTGGCGCGCATGCCGTCGGGCACGGCGAGCTGCGGATACAGCGCGCCGCGCACCTGCGGCACGGCGTAGA
This sequence comes from Pseudomonadota bacterium, assembly GCA_018240295.1. Classification (GTDB taxonomy): domain Bacteria; phylum Pseudomonadota; class Gammaproteobacteria; order Competibacterales; family Competibacteraceae; genus Plasticicumulans. The sequence goes on along the minus strand of JAFEGB010000251.1, from coordinate 7,826 downwards.
CGAGGCAGGCGAGCCCGAGCGCCGCCAGCCCGAGCGCGCGCCAGAGGCCGGCGAGCTTCGCCAGCCGCCCGGGCGGCAGCACGTGCAGCAGCGCGAGCGCGGCGGCGAGGTTCAGCCACAGCGCGCGCGGAGCCTGGGGTTCGTGCCAGACCAGCGCCAGTCCGACGAGCGCCAGCCCGCCGTAAGCCGCACCGGCGAGCCGGCCGATCGCGAGCGTCGTCAGCAGCAGCAGGAAGAAATCGAGCAGGTTCCAGCGCGCGAGCCAGGCACCGTCGGCGCGCGCCGGCCCTTCGGCCCCGAGCAGGCGCCAGCCCGGCGGCAGCTGCAGCGCGGTGCTGAGCGACTGCGGCTCGATGCGCCAGCCGACCGCCGGCAGCGTCACGCGCCCGGCATGCGCGGCGGATTCGAGCCGCCCGGTCGCGGCCAGATCGAGCCGGCCGGCGCGCAGCTCGATGCCGGCGGCCTCCTTGCGCTTCGTGATGAACTGGTCCTCGCCGCCGATCGTCACGCGCCCCGGCGCATACGGGGGCGCGGCATCGAGGCGGTCGCTGCGTGCGATGCTGCCGCGCAGGCGCTCCTGCGCGGTCCAGCCGCCGCCGTCGAAGTCGAGCCACAGCGTGCGCGCGAGCGTCAGCCGGTCCGGCGGGGTTTCGGCCTCGCCGCGCGCGCGTTCGAGGAGTTCGAGCGCCGGGCGCTCGCCGCCGAGCACGAACACCGGCAGCCGCCGCCAGTCGGGCGGCAGCGTGGTCTGCTGCGGATCGATCGGCTGCGCGCCGCGCAGGCTGACCGTGCGCAGCTCCGGGCGCGCCGCCCAGGCCCAGACTTCGGCCTCGGGCCAGGGCTCGTCCTGCGCCGGCGGCGCCAGCCGCTCCGGCGGCGTGGCACCGGCGGCGCGCGCCTCGATCGCGATCGTCCAGATGCCGGGCTGCAGCTGCACGCGCAGCCGGCCGTCGGGTTCGAGCCGTGCCGGCAGCGGGCTGTCGAGCGCCATCGGCACGAAACCGGGCGGCAGCGCGGTGCCGAGCACCGCCTCGCGCGCGCGGCCGGCGACGCGCAGCACGACTTCGGTGCGAAGCCGCATCGGCTGCTCGTCCTCGACGCGCCGGCGCACGTCGAGTTCGAGGTGATCGGCCTCGCGCGCACCGTCATCGGCGCCGGCGGCGAGCTGCAGGCCGCTGCCGGTGCGCGTGACGGCGAGCGGCCTGCCGGCGGCATCGACGAGTTCGATCAGGCCGCTGCCCGGGGGCAGCGGCAGCACGGCCGGGGCCTCGTCGCCCCAGAACAGCCGGCCGCTGATCTTGTGCGTGCCGGCCGGCAGGCGCAGCGCCGGGTGGCCGTCGTGCAGCAGCACCAGCGCCGGTTCGCCGTCGGCCCCGACCGCGCGCGGGCGCAGCGCGGCGTCACCGGGCAGCAGCAGCCAGTCCTCGCGATCGAGCCGCCACGTGCCGCTGAACAGCGCGCCGTCGGCGGCGAGTTCGATGCGCAGCCGTCCGGCCCAGACGCAGCGCCAGTCGCCCGGCCCGCCGGCGAGCGCGCAGCGGCCCGCCGGCGCATCGGCCGGCCGCACCCAGCCGATCCACGGCCGCAGCGGCTCGGGCACATCGGTCGCATCGAAGGCGGATGCCGGCAGGGCAAGGGCCAGCATCAGCCCCGGCGACAGCAGGAAACGCAGCAGGAAAGACAGCAGGGGCGGCATCGACACGCTTTCCACAGACATCCGCAGACGGACGGGATGGCGCAGAGCGTAGCGGGGCGCACCGGCCGGTGGCGCAGGCCGGCTGCGTCATTCTGACCCGCGCCGGATCACCCTGGCGCGACCGGTCACACGGCCAGAATGCGGCGGTGCCCGAGCAAGTGTCTGTCATGGAACGATAAAGTTGATGGCACATGGTTTGCTTTCCGCGAGCACCGCCCGAGGAAATACCCCATGACGACCATGGACGCCGCGCCGACGACCGCGCCCGACGAAGACGACCGCCTGCGCGCCGGCACCTGGGCGCTGCTCGCAGCACTGCTGCGCCGGCCGCCGACGGCGGAGCTGCTCGCGCAACTGGCGGCGATCGACACGCCGCCGGCCGGCGAGGGCGGCGCGCTGGCGGCGGCCTGGCAGGACTTGCGCGCGGCGGCCGCGGTGGCCGATCCGGTCGCGCTCGAGCGCGAATATCACGCGCTGTTCATCGGCATCGGCCGCGGCGAGCTGCTGCCGTTCGCGTCCTGGTATCTGACCGGCTTCCTGATGGAAAAGCCGCTCGGCGAACTGCGGGCCGATCTCGCCCGGCTCGGCTTCGAGCGCCAGCCCGGCGTCTGCGAGCCCGAGGACCACATCGCAGCCCTCGCCGAGGTGCTCGGCCTGCTGATCGGCGAGGGTTCGGCGGCAGCCGCGGGCTTCTTCGCGCATCACATCGAGCCCTGGGCCGGGCGGCTGTTTGCCGACCTGCAGACGGCGGAATCGGCGTGCTTCTACCGCGCCGCCGGCCGCTTCGCCGAAGCCTTCCTTGCCTTCGAACGCCAGTACGGCGCGATGCCGGCGCTCGCGCCGTCGTCGGTGCCGGCCGGCTGAAGTCAGCCGGCACCGCCAGCAATCACCGGAACTCCCGGAACCCGCATCACGACGCGCCCGGACGCACAGGAGCACCGACATGAGCGAGAAAACCCCTGCCGCCGGCCTCGACCGCCGCGCTTTCCTGAAACTGGTCGGCAGCGGTGCCGGCGCCGGGGCCGTGGCGCTGGCGCTGCCGGGCGTGGCGGTCGCCGCACCGGCCGCCGTGCGGCCCGAACCCGAAGAAGCCGGGCGGCTCGATGCCGGCTATCGCGAGACCGCGCACGTACGCGCCTACTACGACACCTGCCGCTGAGGCCGTCCGCATGAAACTCGTCAGGAAACAGGCCGGGGCACGGCCGGCAGCCGCTGCGACCTCGCCGGTCGCGGCCTTCCTCGGCGCGACCGTCGACCGGCGCGCCTTCCTCAAATCCTCGGGACTCGCGCTCGGTGCGACCGCGCTCGGGGCCGCGCTCGGGCCGACGATGATGCGTCGCGCCTCGGCCGCGACCGACGCCGGCACCCACGCGAGCAACGCGGCGGTCGAGATCAAGCGCACGATCTGCTCGCACTGCTCGGTCGGCTGCGGCATCTACGCCGAGGTGCAGAACGGCGTCTGGGTCGGCCAGGAGCCGGCCTTCGACCATCCGTTCAACATGGGCGCGCACTGCGCGAAGGGCGCCTCGATCCGCGAGCACGGCCACGGCGAGCGGCGCCTGAAGTACCCGATGAAGCTCGTCGACGGCCAGTGGCAGCGCATCTCGTGGGACACGGCGCTGACCGAGGTCTCGGCGCGGCTGCTGAAGATCCGCGAGGAATCCGGCCCCGACGCCGTCTACTGGCTCGGCTCGGCCAAGCACAGCAACGAGCAGGCCTATCTGTTCCGCAAGTTCGCGTCGATGTGGGGCACGAACAACGTCGATCACCAGGCGCGCATCTGCCACTCGACCACGGTCGCCGGGGTTGCCAACACCTGGGGCTACGGCGCGATGACGAACTCCTACAACGACATCGCCTACGCAAAATCCATCCTGATGATCGGCAGCAACGCCGCCGAGGCGCACCCGGTGTCGATGCAGCACATCCTGCGCGCCAAGGAGGACGGCGCGAAGCTGATCGTCATCGACCCGCGCTTCACGCGTACCGCCGCGCACGCCGATCACTACGTGCGCATCCGCCCCGGCACCGACGTGCCGTTCATCTGGGGCCTGCTGTGGCATGTGTTCCAGAACAACTGGCAGGACGATGCCTTCCTGCAGCAGCGCGTGTTCGGCATGGACGATGTGCGCAAGGAAGTCGAGAAGTGGCCGCCGGCCGAGGTCGAGCGCGTCACCGGCGTCCCGGAGAAGGATGCGTACACGGTCGCGAAGCTGATGGCCGAGCACCGCCCCGGCACCTTCGTCTGGTGCATGGGCGGCACGCAGCACACGATCGGCAACAACAACACGCGCGCCTACTGCATCTTCCAGCTCGCGCTCGGCAACATGGGCAAGGCCGGCGGCGGCACCAACATCTTCCGCGGTCATGACAACGTTCAGGGCGCGACCGACTTTGGCGTGCTCGCCGACAGCCTGCCCGGCTATTACGGCCTCGCCGAAGGTTCGTGGAAGCACTGGGCGAAGGTCTGGGGCGTCGACTACGAGTGGCTGAAGGCGCGCTTCGACCAGAACGCCTACGACGGCGGCTCCGGCAAGCCGGTCAAGCCGATGGAAACCTCCGGCATCCCGGTGTCGCGCTGGATCGACGGCGTGCTCGAGGACAAGGCGCTGATGACGCAGCGCGACAACGTGCGCGGCATGGTGTTCTGGGGCCACGCGCCGAACTCGCAGACGCGCGGCACCGAGATGAAGAAGGCGTTCGAGAAGCTCGACACGCTGGTCATCGTCGATCCGTACCCGACCGTCTCGGCGGTCATGCACGAGCGCCGGGATGGCGTCTACCTGCTGCCGGCCGCGACGCAGTTCGAGACCTACGGCTCGGTGACGGCCTCGAACCGCTCGGTGCAGTGGCGCGAGCAGGTCATCGCGCCGCTGTTCGAATCGCGCCCCGATCACACGATCCTGTACCAGCTCGCGAAGAAGTTCGGCTACGCCGACGAGCTGTGCAAAAACGTCAAGGTCACGAACGACGAGCCGTCGATCGAGGATCTGGTGCGCGAATACAACCGCGGCATGTGGACGATCGGCTACACCGGCCAGTCGCCGGAGCGCCTGAAGGCGCACCAGAAGAACTGGCACACCTTCAACACCAGAACCCTGCGCGCCGAGGGCGGCCCGCTCGATCGCGAGTTCTACGGCCTGCCGTGGCCGTGCTGGGGCACGCCGGAAATGAAGCACCCCGGCACCGCGAATCTCTACGACACCAGCCTGCCGGTCGCCGACGGCGGCCTGTGCTTCCGCGCCAACTTCGGCGTCGAGCGCAACGGCGTGAACCTGCTCGCCGAGCATTCCTATCCGGCCGGTTCCGAGATCGAGGACGGCTATCCCGAATTCGACGACAAGCTGGTCAAGAAGCTCGGCTGGTGGGACGACCTCACCGACGCCGAAAAGACCGCCGCCGAGGGCAAGAACTGGAAGACGGACCTCTCCGGCGGCATCCAGCGCGTCGTCATCCGCCACGGCTGTGCACCGTTCGGCAACGCCAAGGCGCGCTGCGTGGTGTGGAATTTCCCCGATCCGGTGCCGATCCACCGCGAACCGCTGTATACCTCGCGCCGCGATCTGGTCGGGCAGTACCCGACCTATGCCGATCGCAAGGCCTACTGGCGCCTGCCGACGCGCTACGCGTCGATCCAGCAGCAGGACTTCAGCCAGGACTTCCCGATCATCCTGACCTCGGGCCGGCTGGTCGAATACGAGGGCGGCGGCGACGAGACGCGCTCGAATCCGTGGCTCGCCGAGCTGCAGCAGCACATGTTCGTCGAGCTGAACCCGAAGGACGCCAACGACGCCGGCATCCATGACGGTCAGGATGTCTGGGTCGAAGGCCCCGAGGGCGGGCGCATCCGCGTGAAAGCCATGGTCACGCGCCGCGTCGCGCCCGGGGTCGCGTTCACGCCCTTCCACTTCGGCGGCCGTTACCAGGGCAAGGACCTGCGCGAGCGTTATCCGCAGGGCTGCGACCCCTACGTGCTCGGCGAATCCTGCAACGTGTCGATGACCTACGGCTACGACTCGGTCACCGCGATGCAGGAAACCAAGTGCTCGCTCTGCCGCATCAAGCCGGCCTGACCCCGAACTCACGGAGACCGCCGCCATGGCCCGGATGAAATTCCTCTGCGACGCCGAGCGCTGCATCGAGTGCAACGCCTGCGTCACCGCCTGCAAGAACGAGCACGAAGTGCCCTGGGGCGTGAACCGCCGCCGCGTCGTGACCCTCAACGACGGCGAGCCCGGCGAGAAGTCGATCTCGGTCGCGTGCATGCACTGCTCGGACGCGCCGTGCATGGCCGTCTGCCCGGTCGACTGCTTCTACCAGACCGACAACGGCATCGTGCTGCACGACAAGGACCTCTGCATCGGCTGCGGCTACTGCTTCTACGCCTGCCCGTTCGGCGCGCCGCAGTACCCGCAGAAGCAGGCCTTCGGCGTGCGCGGCAAGATGGACAAGTGCACCTTCTGCGCCGGCGGCCCGGAGCCCGACAACTCCGAGGCCGAGTTCCACAAGTACGGCCGCAACCGCATCGCCGAGGGCAAGCTGCCGCTGTGCGCCGAGATGTGCTCGACCAAGGCGCTGCTCGCCGGCGACGGCGACGTGGTCTCGGACATCTACCGCGCGCGCGTGCTGAAGCGCGGCGGCCGTCCGCAGACCTGGGGCTGGGACAAGGCGTACCCGGCATGAAACGCGCGCTCGTCTGTCTGCCGCTGCTCGCCGCCGCGCTCGGCGGCTGTTACGAGCCTCCGGGCGAGGTCGTGCTGCACCGGCCGCACGCCTACAAGGGCAAGGACGATGCGCTGCGCACCGTGCTCACCGATCCGGCCTTCGCCGAGCGTCTGCGCGCCCGCCAGCGCGCCGTGCAGGACGTGCGCATCGCCGGGATGAAGGAGGCCGCGTTATGAGTCCGAACCGCTCCGGAACCTCTGCCCGCCGCGCACTGGCGCTGCGGCGCATCGCGGTCGCGCTGCTGCTGTTCGTCGCCATCGCCGCGGCGCTGCCGTTTGCCGGGCGCTGGCTGGTGGCACCGGCCGATGCACAGGCGCCGGCGGCCGAGCTGCCGCTGCAGGGCGCGCCGGCGCCCGGCTGGAAGCAGGACGCCGACGGCCGCTGGCACAACCCGCGCGCCGACACCTGGCGCGGCGTGCGCGAGGGCAACGCCGGTTACTCCGCCGTCACCGGCAGCGCCGGCGACGAGAAGGGCGTGCTGATCAACGGCAACGGCGAGAACTGGCGGCAGGTGCGCAACGGCTGGGTGGCGCCGATCGGCGGCATCGGCCTGCTGGTGGTGCTGGCGGCGATCGCGCTGTTCTATGCGATCCGCGGCACGGTGCGGCTCGATCACGGCCGCACCGGCCTGACCGTGCAGCGCTGGAGCACGCTTTCGCGCTTCGTGCACTGGTACACGGCGCTGCTGTTCATCGCGCTGGCGATCACCGGCCTGTCGCTGCTGTTCGGGCGCGCGTTGCTGATCCCGGTGCTCGGCAAGCCGGCGTTCGCGGCCTGGGCGAGTGTCGCGAAGCTGCTGCACAACTGGCTCGGCCCGGCCTTCGGCCTCGGCGTGCTGGCGATGGCGATCGGCTGGATGAAGCACAACTTCTTCAGCCCGCGCGAGGACATGGCCTGGCTGAAGGCCGGCGGCGGCCTGATCGGCGACGGCCATCCGTCGGCCGGGCGCTTCAACTTCGGCGAGAAGACCTGGTTCTGGGTGGTGGTGCTGGTCGGCGGCACCGTCATCGCCAGCGGTCTGGTGCTCGACTTCCCGCAGTTCGGCCAGACGCGCGCCAACATGCAGCTCGCGCATCTGATCCACGTCGTCTGCGCCTGCGGCATGCTGGCGTTCGCGTTCGGCCACATCTACATCGGCACGATCGGCTCCGAAGGCTCGCTCGAAGGCATGACCACCGGCCGCGTCGATGTGAACTGGGCCAAGCAGCACCACGATCTGTGGTACGAGCAGCTCGTCGAGCGCGAACGCGCCGAGGCGCGCGTGCCGCCGGCAGCGGGGCGGGGGGCGGCGGTCTGACGCGAAGCCCCCTCCACCGGAACGCGCCCGCACGGGGCGGCAGGCTGCACGGCCTGCCGCCCCGCTGCATTTTCGGGCTCCGGCATCCGCGCGGTTCGCTCCGCCATG
>JAFEGB010000250.1 GCA_018240295.1 Pseudomonadota bacterium | reverse complement strand
TCGGGCTCGCCTGCCTCGTCTACGCCGTGCCACAGGTGCGCGGCGCGCTGTATCCGCAGCTCGCCGTACCCGACGGCATGCGCGCCACGTCCTTCGCCGACGAGGGTTTCGCCGCCGGCGGCCTCGCCGGCAACGCGCTGACGCTGAACGCACCGGCCGCCGCCCCGCCGCCGGCACCGGCCGCGCCGGTGGTCCAGTCCGAGCTGGCCGACGAGGCCGGCGCCGGCAGCGACGAGCGCACGGCCCGCGAACGGGCGATGCGCGAATACGAGAAGCGCAAGAGCGAGCGCGCGATGAAATCGCAGGACTCCTCGTCGGCTCCGCGCCGGCAGCAGCAGGTCGAGCGCTACACCGCCGATGTGCAGGTGCAGACCGGCCCCGGCCAGCCGGACTGGCGCTGGAGCAGCGCGCGGCTCGACTGGAGCGGTCCGGTCGCACCGGAGGCGACGCTGACGCTGTGGCTGCTGTCGCCGCCGCTCGCCGCCGCCTGGCGGCTCACCGGCGTGCTGCTGCTGTTCGTGCTGCTGTGGCGGCTCGCGCGCTGCCGGCCGCGCCCGCCGGCTGCGGCGGCACCGGTCGAACCGGCACCAATCCCGTCTGCCGCCGCCCCGGCGCTGCTGCTGCTCGCCGCACTCGGCCTCGCCGGCCTGCCGCGCCCGGCCGCGGCCGACTTCCCGCCCGATCACCTGCTCGAAGAACTGCGCACGCGCCTGTCCGAGCCGCCGGCCTGTGTGCCCGCCTGCGCGACGCTCGAACACCTGCGGCTGCAGCTCGATCCGGCCCGTCTGGCCATCACCGCCGACTACGCGGCCGCCGCCGACACGCTCGCCGCGCTGCCGCTCGCCGGCGCCCGCGTCGAACCGGTCGCGGTGACGCTCGACGGCCAGCCGGCCTGGCTCGCACGCGCTGAGGACGGCGCCTGGGCCGTGCGTCTGCCGGCCGGCCGGCATCGCGTCGTGCTCGACGTGCCGCTGCCGCCCGAGCTGGTCACGCTCGACCTGCCGCTCGTGCTCGCTCCGGCCGAAGTCGAGGTCGAGGCCGAGGGCTGGCAGGTCAGCGGCGTGCGCAACGGCCGCGCCGGGGACGGCAACCTGCGCCTGCTGCGCGCGCAGGACGACAGCGCCGGCGAAACCCGGCTCGAAGCCGGCACGCTGCCGCCGTGGCTGCGCGTGACGCGCGAACTCGTGCTCGGCCCGGCCGACTGGAGCGTCGAGACCACGGTCGAGCGCCTGTCACAGCCCGGGGCGGCGATCGGCGTCGAGATTCCGCTGCTGCCCGGCGAGCGTCCGACCGGCGCCGGCCTGCGCATCGAGCACGGCCGCCTGGCGCTGACCCTCGGCCCCGAGGACACCGAAAGCCGCTGGAGCAGCACGCTCGCACGCAGCGACACGCTCACGCTCAGCGCCGGCGACGGGCCGTGGTCCGAGGTCTGGCGGCTGTCGGCCGCACCGCTCTGGCACGTCGAATCCGACGGCACGCCGCTGGTGCACCGCTACACCGCCGGCAACGGCGACTGGCAGCCCGAATGGCGCCCGCGTCCCGGCGAGGCGCTGAAGCTCGCGATCAGCCGCCCCGAAGGCGTGCCCGGTGCCGTGGTCACGCTCGATGCGGCGCGGCTGACGCTGACGCCGGGGCCGGACGGGGCGCTGGCGATACTCGATCTGCGCGTGCGCGCCAGCCGCGGCCTCGATCACCTGCTCGGCCTGCCGGAGGGGGCGCTGGTGCAGCAGGTGCTCGCCGACGGCCGGCCGCTGGCGCTGACCACGGTCGAAGGCCGGCTGCTGCTGCCGGTGCGCCCCGGCGCGCAGGAGCTGCGCATCGTCTGGCGCCAGCCCGGCGCCCTCGGTGCGCACTACGTGACGCCGCTGCCCGATCCCGGCCTGCCCGGTGCCAACCTGCGCGTCGACGTGCAGGTGCCGGCCGATCGCTGGGTGCTGCTCACCGGCGGGCCGCAGCTCGGCCCGGCCGTGCTGTTCTGGGGTGTGCTGGCGGTGCTCGCGGCCGGCGCCGTGGGGCTCGCGCGCCTGCGCTTCGCACCGCTCGGCCTGATCGGCTGGCTGCTGCTCGCGATCGGCCTCGCGCCGCTCGATCCGCTGCTGCTGCTGGTGCCGGTCGGCTGGTTCGCCCTCTGCACGTGGCGCGAGCGCCACGGGGCGCGCCTCGGGCCGCTGGCCTTCAACGCGCTGCAGCTCGGGCTGGCGCTGGCGACGTTCGCGCTGCTCGCGGTGCTGGTGCTCGCCGTGCAGCAGGGCCTGCTCGGTGCGCCGGACCTGCAGATCGCCGGCAACGGTTCAAGCGGCCATCTGCTGCGCTGGTATCAGGACCGCAGCCCGCCGGACTGGCAGCCCGGGACGTTCTGGTCGGCACCGCTCTGGGTCTACCGGCTGCTGATGCTCGGCTGGGCGCTGTGGCTGGCGTGGGCCGTGCTCGGCTGGCTGCGCTGGGGCTGGCAGTGCTGGGGCCGCGACGGTCACTGGCGCCGGCGCACGTCCGGCAGGACGGCCGCAGCGACGGTCTGGACCGACGGGAATGCAAGCGAATGAAACTTCTGACGCAAGCCGCCGATATCGCACTTGTTTCCATGTATTGCAGCGCTTGTACTCGCATGCCTGCCGGGCATAGCTTGCCGGCCATCCCGCTGCCACACGCGGCCCCAACAGCCAGGTACTCCGCATGTCCAACGAACGCCGCCTGTTCACGCGCATCCCTTTCGTCGCCAATGTCGAAGTCGTGATCGACGGGGTGCCGCATCCCGCCGAGCTGCACGACATCTCGCTGATGGGCGTGCTGGTGCGTGTCGACGACGGCGCCAGCGCCGCGCTCGACACGCCGGTGCACGTGCTGCTCGCACTCGACACCGAGCGCACCGTCGTCATCGCCACGCACGGCAGGATCGTGCACAACGAGGACGGCCGCCTCGGCTGCCGCTTCGATCAGGTCGACCTCGACTCGATGATCCACCTGCGCCGGCTGATGGAGCTGAACCTCGGCGACGCCGAGCGCATCAAGCGCGAGATCTACGAGATGGTGCGCCTGCCGGAAGGCCAGTCCTGACCCGGCCCCGCTGCCGCGCCCCTTCCCGCTGCCCTGCCGGAGCGGCTCCGGCAGGGCATTTTCTTGCGCCCCCGGCTGCAACTGCGGAGTCTGCGCACCACCGGCACCCGGTTCGCGGGGGATGCGCCGGGGCGAGGATGCTCAGCTTTTGCGTCCGCCCGGCTTGCGCGGCACCGGCTTGCGGGCCGCCGGGCGCTGGCCGGGGACGGCCGGGGTGGCGGGGGCGGACTTGCGCTGTTCGCGGGCTTCCTTGCGCGCGGCGAGCTTCTTCTCGCGGTCCTCGCGGCGCGGGCGGTGGTACTGCTTCTTCTGCACGTGGCCTTCGGGTTCGTAGGGGTTGACGTTGGCCTTGAACTCGATGCGCACCGGCGTGCCGTGCAGCTTCAGCACCTTGCGGAACAGGTTGACGAGATAGCGGCGGTAGGCGTCCGGCACGTGCTCGACGCGGTTGCCGTGGATGACGATGACCGGCGGATTGCTGCCGCCCTGGTGCGCGTAGCGCAGCTTGATGCTGTGACCATGCACGAGCGGCGGCGCGTGCTGGGCGACGGCGTCCTCGACGAGGCGCGTCAGCTCCGGCGTCGACAGCTTGCGGGTCGCCGCGCCGTAGGCCTGCTTCACCGACGCGAACAGGTCCATGACGCCCGAGCCGTGCAGCGCCGAGATGTAGTGCGTGGTCGCGAAGTCGATGAATGACAGGCGGCGCGCCATTTCCGAGCGCACGCGGTCGCGCGTCTCGATGTCGAGCCGGTCCCACTTGTTGACGGCGATGACCAGCGCCCGGCCGCTTTCGAGCGCGTAGCCGAGCAGCGTCGCATCCTGATCCGAGATGCCCTGGCGCGCGTCGAGCACCATGACCACGACGTGCGCCTCCTCGATCGCCTGCAGCGTCTTGACGACGCTGAACTTCTCGATCGCCTCGTCGACGCGTGAGCGCCGGCGCACGCCGGCGGTGTCGATCAGCGTGTAGCGCGTGCCGTCCTTCTCGAAGGGCACGGCGACCGCGTCGCGGGTCGTGCCCGGCAGGTCGAAGGCGAGCACGCGCTCCTCGCCGACGATGCGGTTGATCAGCGTCGACTTGCCGACGTTGGGCCGCCCGACCACGCACAGCCGGATCGAACCGTCGTCGGCGCCGAGCGTGGTGCGCGTCAGTTCGCGCGTCTCGCCCTCGGGCAGTGCGGCGCTGACGGCTTCGAGCACGCGCTCCATCAGTGAATGCACGCCGCGCTGGTGCGTGGCCGAGATCGCCCACGGCGCACCGACGCCGAGCGAGTGGAAGTCGGCGAGCGCGCTGGCGAGGTCGAGGTGCTCGGTCTTGTTGACGACGAGGTACAGCGGCCGGCCGGTGCGGCGGATCTGCGCGGCGATCTCCTCATCGGCCGCGGTCAGGCCGGCGCGGCCGTCGACCATCAGCAGCACGGCATCGGCCTCGTCGATGGCCTTGACCGCCTGCTGCGCGATCAGCGCATCGATGCCTTCGGCCTCGGCGCCGACGATGCCGCCGGTGTCGACGACCAGATACGGGCTCGGGCCGATCTTGCCGAGCCCGTACTGGCGGTCGCGGGTCAGGCCGGGGAAGTCCGCGACCAGCGCATCGCGCGTGCGCGTGAGGCAGTTGAACAGCGTCGACTTGCCGACGTTCGGGCGGCCGACGAGGGCGATGACCGGGAGCATGCTGCGGTCCTCCGTAAAAAACGAAGCCGGGCCACTCGGGGCCCGGCGGGGAATGACGAGGATCGGAAGGGCTGGGCTCAGCCGCCGCCGGGGCGGTAGCCGGCGAGCTTGCCGCCCTTGCCGTACGCGAACAGCATGCCGTTGCGCACCAGCGGCGTGCCCATGATGCCCTTGCCGTCGAGTTCGACGCGCCCGACCAGCCGGCCGGTGTTCGCGTCGAGGAAGTGGATGTAGCCCTCGAAGTCACCGACCGCGACCACGCTGCCGGCGGCGACCGGGGCGCTGAGCTTGCGCCCGGAGAGATCGGCGTTCTTCCAGAGCGCCGAGCCGCTGGCGCGGTCCAGTGCCCAGACCGTGTCATCGGCAGCAGTCACGAACACCTGCTGCGGCGAGACATCGAGACCGGCGTAGGTCGAGATGTCGCGGTTCCACAGCGTCGAGCCGTTGCTGAGGTCGATCGCGGTCACGGCGCCGTGGAAGGGCGCGATGTACAGCACCGAACCGGCGATGCGCGGCTCGGCATCGACATCGACCAGCCGGTCCATTTCCGTCTTGCCGCGCGGCGGTGCCAGCGTGCGCTCGAAGACCGGCCGGCCGGACTTCAGATCGAGCAGCAGCAGCCGGCCGTTGTCGAGGCCGGCGATCGCGATGCCCTGCCCGATCAGCGGCGCCGAGGCCCCGCGCAGCGACAGCAGCGGCACGCTGGCGGCGTAGTTCCACAGCTGGCGGCCGCTCGCGGCATCGAACGCGAAGAAGCGCCCGTCGGCGACGCGCACGAGCACGATGCCCTCGCCGATGCGCGGCGGCGCGAGCACCTCGCTTGATACCTGCGCCTTCCAGGCGACGGCGCCGTCGGCCTGGCGCAGCGCGACGATCTCGCCCTTGCTGCTGCCGACCACGACGATGCCGGCCCCGGCCCCGACACCGCCGCTGATGGCGAGATCGGTGTCCCTGGTCCAGCGCTTGTTGCCGGTCGCGGCATCGATGGCGGCAACATCACCGTCGCGCGCGGCCGCATACAGCGCATCGCCGTCGAAGGCCGGCTGCAGGCGCACGAAGGCCTTGCCGGCGCCGTCGCCGATCGAGACGTCCCAGACGCGCTGGATCGAGATCGGGTTGGCGATGCTCACGAGCTCGGCCGGCGGCGCCGAGTTGTCGGTGCCGATGGCCCAGGAGGTCAGCCAGCTGCAGCCGCTGGACAGTGCGGCAAGCACGGCAGCAGCGGCGAGGCGGCGCAGCGGCGTCGGAACGGAGGCGGTCATCACTTCGGCTCCTCGGCTGGCAGGTTGTCGAGCTTCAACTGGATCAGCACGCTGTTCTCGGGGCCGGCGGCGGCGAGCGCGGCCTGCCAGGCACTGCGGGCGGCTTTCAGGTCGCCGCGCGCGAAGGCCAGATCGCCGCGCAGTTCCTCGCGCTCGGGCGCGAGTCCGCTGCCGCCGACCTTGTCGAGGCGCTGCGCGGCCTCGTCGAAGCGCTTCTCGGCGATCAGCAGCCGCGCCGCGCGCAGGTTGGCGATGCTGACGAGTTCCGGCGACGGCGCGTGCTGCGCGGCCCAGTCGAGGCTCGCGAGCGCGGCGGCCACATCCCCGCCATCGAGCGCCGAGCGCGCCATCGCCAGTGCCGCCAGCGCGGCATAGGCCGAGTCGGGTTTCTCCGAGATCAGCGCCTGGCCGCGCGTGCGCACCTGCTCGGCGTCCTTCTTCGCGAGCGCCGCCAGCACGCCGTCGTAGACCAGCGAAGCCTGTTCGGAGGTGCCGGACTGGCGCTGCTGCCACCACTGCCAGCCGAGGATGCCGGCCAGCGCCAGCACGACGCCGGCCAGGATCGAGGTGGCGTTCTGGCGCCACCAGTCGCGCAGCGCCTCGACGCGTTGTTCCTCGGTTGCGTAGTCGTCCATCGCCATGTCGGGATTCAGCTCCGCCGCCGTGCGGCCGGGTAACGGGTTCGGGGAAGGCTCAGAGGCCGAGCCGCGCGGCCAGCGCCGCGGCGATGCCGCCCTGCGCCAGGGTTTCCTGGGCGGCGTCGGTGCGCAGCGACTTCAGGCCGACGCAGGCTTGCGCGGCCTCCTGCTCGCCGAGCACCAGCGCCCAGTCGGCACCGGACTTGTCGGCGCGCTTCATCTGATTTTTGATCTGGCCGCCGCCGGCGTTGAGCTGCAGGCGAAGCTGCGGCAGCGCGTCGCGCAGGCGCTCGGCGAGCACGAGGCCCGCCGCTTCGGCCGCCTCGCCGGCCATGACCACATACACCTGCGGCTGCGTGGCGGCGGCGATGTCGTCGCGACCTTCGAGCAGGCCGAGCAGGCGCTCGATGCCCATCGCGAAGCCGACGCCCGGCACCGGCCTGCCGCCGAGCTGCTCGACGAGGCCGTCGTAGCGGCCGCCGGCGCAGACCGTGCCCTGGGCACCGAGGCGGTCGGTGACCCACTCGAACACGGTCTTGGTGTAGTAGTCGAGCCCGCGCACCAGCCGCGGATTGAGCTCGTAGCCGACGCCGGCGGCATCGAGCAGCGCGCGCAGGCGCTCGAAGTGCCGCGCCGATTCGTCGTCGAGGTGATCGGCGAGCACCGGCGCGGCGTCGACGAGTGCGCGCATCGCCGGGTTCTTGGTATCGAGGATGCGCAGCGGATTGCTGTCGAGCCGCCGGCGCGCGTCCTCGTCGAGCAGCTCGTAACCGCTCCGCAGATGCGCGACCAGCTTGTCGCGATAGACGCTGCGACAGGCCGGCGTGCCGAGCGAGTTCAGCTGCAGGCGCACGTCGGCGAGTCCGAGCCGCTGCCAGAAGCGTGCGGTCATGCAGATCATCTCGGCATCGATGTCCGGGCCATCCATGCCGAAGGCTTCGGCGCCGATCTGGTGGAACTGCCGGTAGCGGCCCTTCTGCGGGCGCTCGTGGCGGAACATCGGCCCGGCGTACCAGAGCCGCTGCTGCTGGTTGTGCAGCAGGCCGTGCTCGATGCAGGCGCGCACGCAGCTCGCCGTGCCCTCGGGGCGCAGCGTCAGGCTGTCACCGTTGCGGTCGGCGAAGGTGTACATCTCCTTCTCGACGATGTCGGTGACCTCGCCGATCGAGCGGCAGAAGAGTTCCGTGGCCTCGACGATCGGCGTGCGGATCTCGCGATAGCCGTAGCCGGTGAGCACGTCGCGGATCAGCGCCTCGAAGCCGGCCCAGCGGGCGGCATCGGCCGGCAGCAGGTCGTTCATGCCGCGGATCGCTTGCAGGTTCTTCGCGCTCGCCATCGTGTTCGCTGTATGTGGGGAAGGTCGGGAAGGGAAGGTGTCGGGAGGAATGCCGGGCGGCAGCCGCTTCAGCCCGGTTCGCGGCCGAGCGTGAAGCGCGCGACGGAACCGCGCTTCGGCACGTAGACCCCGGAGTCGACGAGGCTGTCGTCGAGCCGGATCGTGACGTGCTGCGCGTGACCGAGCTTCATGCGAAACGGCGGCCGGCCGGTGATCGACTGCGGGCTGCCCGGACGCAGCGTGCCCTGGAACAGCAGCTTGCCGCCGGCATCGCGCACCTCGGCCCAGCTGTCGGCACTGGCCTGCAGCTCGATCCGCGACTCGGCCGGAGCCGCCGGACCAGCCGGCGCTGGCGCAGCACCCGCGGCCGGCGACGGCACGTTCGCGACCGGCAGGGGTGGCGTCGCCGCCGCCGCCGCCAAGGCCGGCGAGGCCGTGGCCGGGGCCACCGGGTTCATCGATGGCGCCGGCGCAGCCGCATGCCCGGGCGTGGCGGCCACCGGATTCACCGCTGCCGGCGCGGCAGCCGGTGCCGGCGCCGGTGTGGTCTCGGGGGCGCTGGCGGTCACCGGCGCCGGGCGCGCGGGTTCGCTGCGCGTCAGCCCGCCCGGGGCGCGGGCGACCCCGGTCGGCTGCGCGAGACCGGCGTTGCCGCTGACGGTCAGATCGGTCGACAGCTTCTCGAAGGCCTGCCAGCCGACGTAGCCGAGCAGCGCGAAGCTCAGCAGGTATGCAAACGGCCGCAGCGAATGATGGCCGCGCGGGGCGGAACTCGGGGCCTCGCCACGCAGGCGCAGCGGCGGCGGCTCGGCCGGCACCGCCTGACGGTATTCGGCGAGCGCCGACGAGGCTTCGACATCGAGCACGCGGCAGTAGCGGGCCAGCCAGCCGCGCACGTAGACCGGCGCCCCGAGCGCGGCCCAGTCCTCGGCCTCCAGGCCGCGCACGACCTCGGCACTCAGCCCGCTGAGGCGCGCCGCAGCGGCCTGATCCAGGCCGCGCTGCTCGCGGGCCGCAGCAAGACGCCGGCCGACGGTCGGTCCGGATACGGGAAGGACGGGCTCGGGTGCGTTCATCGCGGACGGTAAGACCGGGCTTCGGGCGAATCGGGATAGGCACGCAGCAGCTCGGCGACGAGCTGGCGACGCTGCGCACTGCCGCCGAGCGCGTCCTCGACGCGCACGGCGAGGCCGAGGCTGCGCGCGCTGCTGCCGTAATCGCCGTGCAGCCGGCGCAGCAGCTCGCGGACCTGCGGCAGGTTGCGCTGCTCGAAGGCGAGCAGTGCACGCTCGTACAGCACCTGTGCCATCGCAGCCGGTGCCACCTCGAGCGCGCGATCGAGATGCGCGCTGGCCCGCGCCCAGGCCTGCTGGCGCCGGGCACAGCTGGCGGCCTCGATCCAGGCGGTTTCCGGAGCTTCGAGGGTGCCGGAACCGGCCAGCTCGATGAAGCGCTGCTCGCCTTCGGCCGCCTGCGTGCCGCGCACGCACTGCAGGCGCGTGCGGTTGATCAGCGCCGCGGTATAGCCGGATTTCAGCGCCAGCGCCCGGTCGTACTCGCGGGCGGCTTCGTCATAGCTGCGCAGCTCTTCGAGCGCGATGCCGAGCGCATTGTGCGCCTCGGCCGAATCGTCGTCGAAACTCAGCGACTTGCGCAGCTTGCTCACGGCGACCTGGTAGTCCCCCTGACGGATGTAGCCGACACCGAGCTGCAGGTTCAGCTGCGCGGCCTGCTTCTTGTCGATCTCGAAGGGGTCGGTGCTCGGCGCCCGGACGTTCGTGGTCGTGGCGAGGTTCTTTTCCTTGTCGCCACCGTCGCCGAACCACGAGGCGCAGCCACCGAGCATGGCGACGGCGCCCAGCACGCAGACGATGCGCAGGCCCGTCCTCATGCCGACGGCTGTCCGAACGAAGTCCCCGCCCCACGCACGGCCGGCTCGATCGCCACCACCTGCGTGACGCGGCGGCTGCGATCCTGCACGCGCCCGGCGAGCTGGCCGCAGGCGGCGTCGATGTCGTCGCCGCGCGTGCGGCGCGTGACGGTGGTGATGCCGTAGCCGCCGATCAGGA
The DNA here is from genome assembly GCA_018240295.1 of Pseudomonadota bacterium. Classification (GTDB taxonomy): domain Bacteria; phylum Pseudomonadota; class Gammaproteobacteria; order Competibacterales; family Competibacteraceae; genus Plasticicumulans. The sequence goes on along the minus strand of JAFEGB010000250.1, from coordinate 1,629 downwards.
TGTCGCGGAAGCGGTCGATGCGCGCCTGCGGCGAGCGCCGGTAGCGCGTACCCGGGAACGGGTTGAACGGGATCAGGTTGATCTTCGACGGGATGTGCCGGATCAGCTGCGCGAGCGCGTGCGCGTGAGCATCGGAGTCGTTGACGCCGTCGAGCATCACGTACTCCCAGGTCACGCGCCGGTGCGGCTTGTCGCTGATGTAGTGCGCGCAGGCCGCGAGCAGCTCGGCGATCGGGTACTTGCGGTTGATCGGCACGAGTTCATCGCGCAGCGCATCGTCGGGCGCGTGCAGCGACACGGCGAGGCTCACGTCGGTGACCTCGGCGAGCCTGTACAGCGCCGGCACGATGCCCGAGGTCGACAGCGTCACGCGCCGCTTCGACAGGCCGAAGCCGAAGTCATCGAGCATGATCTGCATCGCCGCGACCACGTTCGCGAAGTTCGCGAGCGGCTCGCCCATGCCCATCATCACGACGTTGGTGATGATGCGCGTGTCGTTGCTGCCCCAGCCGAGCGCGTGGTTGGCGGCCCAGACCTGACCGACGATCTCGGCGACCGACAGGTTGCGGTTGAAGCCCTGCTGCGCGGTCGAGCAGAAGCTGCAGTCGAGCGCGCAGCCGATCTGCGAGGACACGCACAGCGTGCCGCGGTCGGTCTCCGGGATGAACACCGATTCGATGCAGTTGCCGCTGTCGACGCGGATCAGCCACTTGTGCGAACCGTCGCCCGAGGCCTGGTCGAGCACGACCTCGGGCGGGCGCACCTCGGCGACCCCGGCGAGCCGCGCGCGGAACTTCTTCGCGAGGTCGGTCATCGCGTCGAAGTCGGCGACGCCCTCGTGGTAGATCCACTTCATCAGCTGCCGGGCGCGGAACGGCTTTTCCCCGAGCGAGACCATGAAGGCCTCCAGTTCGGGGCGCGTCAGGCCCAGCAGGTTGGTGCGCGCGGGGGCGTCGACCGGCATCGTCACGTCAGGCAACCGTCGATCAGGCACGCGGATCAGCGCGTGCGCGGGCAGACGCCGTCCTGGCCGAAGAAGTAGGCGATCTCGACGGCGGCAGTCTCCGCGGCGTCGGAGCCGTGCGCGGCGTTCTCGTCGACCGAGACGGCGAAGTCGTGGCGGATCGTGCCGGCGGCGGCCTTCTTCGGGTCGGTCGCGCCCATGATCTCGCGGTTCTTCTGGATCGCGTTCTCGCCTTCGAGCACCTGGATCATCACCGGGCCGGAGATCATGAAGCTGACCAGATCCTTGAAGAACGGCCGCTCCCGGTGCACCGCGTAGAAGCCTTCGGCCTGTTCCTGCGACAGGTGCGCCATCTTCGCCGCGACGATCTTCAGGCCGGCGGCCTCGAAGCGCGCATAGATCGCGCCGATCAGATTCTTGGCGACGGCGTCCGGCTTGATGATGGACAGGGTGCGCTCGATGGCCATTCGGTGAAACTCCGTTGCGGTTCAGAAACTTGGGTGGGGAAATACAATGCCGCCCGCGGCCGGTCGGCGCGCGGGCGGCAAGTGTACCGGCTGCACCGGGCAGCGGCAACGCGCGTCCCGGTGCCGCCCGGACCTGACTTCAGACCGCGAAACTCTCGCCGCAGCCGCACTGCGACTTGACGTTCGGGTTCGTGAACC
>JAFEGB010000024.1 GCA_018240295.1 Pseudomonadota bacterium | reverse complement strand
GGCGACGACGCCGAGGATGGCTTCCTCCAGCGGCTGGGCTTCGTGCCGTGTACTCAGCAGCCAGTCGATCGAGGCATCGAAGTCGGCCAGCGTCTCGGCCAGACGCGGATCGCGGTACGAGAAGACGCGGAAGCTGCCGCTGTCGGCGTGCAGGCCGGCGCCGGCGCCGTAGGCACCGCCGCGCTCGCGGATCGCGCGGTGCAGGAAGCCATTGCGCAGGAAGTCCCCGAGCACGACCAGCGCCGGTGCATCCGGATGTCCCGCTGCGACCGCCGGATAGGCGCGGGCGCAGAAGCTGACCTGCGTGGCCAGCGTCCAGGCCTGCACCGGCGGGCTGTCGGGCAGCGCCGGGGCGAGTGTCACGGCCGTGCCGGCCGCGGCCGGACCGGCGCCGTGCGTGGCGATGAGTTCCGCCAGCTCGCCATGCCGTCCGGCCTCGGCGACCACCAGCAGCCGGCGCGGTGCGCACAGCACCTTTGCGTGCAGGGCCGCGAGCCGCTGCGCGTAGGTCGCGAGGGCCGCATCCGCTTCGTCGTCATCTGCGGACAGCGCATCGTCGAGCTCGCGCAGCCGTTCGATCGCCGTCAGGCCGCCCCACTGCGAGATCAGCGCGCCGGCCGGCGACAGCGCCTCGCTGGCCGCGCCCATCGCCAGTGCATGGCCGTGGTCGACGACTTCCTCGTCGCGCTGGGCGCGGTACTGCGCGACGAGTTCGGCGAGGCGGTCGAGTTCGTCGAAGCGCGGTTCCAGCAGCGTGTCGCGCAGCAGCTGCGTCAGCGCGCCGGCGTTGCGCGCCAGCGCCTTGCCGGCGAGCACCAGCACCGCGCGCAGCTGCTGCGGGTCATCGACCGCAGCGCGCACCAGGCAGCGGGCGCTGATGCCGCCGGTCACCGCCGCCTGCAGCGCCTGGGTTTCCTGATAGTCGCGACCGGCGCTGCCGACCTCGCTGAGCGTCAGCGCGTACAGCGGCACGAGGCCGGCGAGTCCGGGGTCGAGCGCCGGCAGGTCGATGACCCACTGCTGATAGACGAGGCCGTTGGTCGGCTGCGCGTACCAGGCGGTCTCGACGCCGTTGAGCTGCCGCGTCTCGCCCGTGGCGATCGCAAGTTCCGCCGGCACGTCGGCGAGCGTGACCTTCGGCAGCAGCGCCGGATCGTCATGGCGGGCCTGACGCGCGGCGAGGGCTGCAGCCTGCGCGCGCACCTGCTGCTGCGCTTCGGCATCGAGCTGCGCACGCAGCGCAGCAAGCCGCTCGATCTCGGCCGCGGCCTGACGGGCGGCGAGTTCCGGATCGGGCTTCAGGCTCAGGCGCACGCGGTGCGGATTGTCGAGCAGCAGCCGGCGCGCGAGCTGCGGGATGAAGCCGGGCTCGGCGGCCTCGCGGCGCAGCTCGGCGAGCACCGGATCGATGTCGAGACCGTCGAGCGGATCGCCGCCGTGCATCAGCGGCGTCAGCGCATCGAGCATCAGCTTCAGGCCGTACGGATAGCCGTCGCCGCTGATCTCGCGGCTCTGCAGTTCGAGCTGGTGCAGCACCGATTCGACGACCTCGGGCGCGACGCCGTCTTCGGCGACGCGGGTGATGGTCTCCAGCACGAGCTGCTCGACCGCCGCCGCCGTGTCCGGCGCGCAGCCTTCGAGGCCGCAGGTGAAGGTGGTCTCGCGCGTCGAATCGTCGAAGCCGCACAGCGGCGACGGGGCGGCGCCGAGTTCGCTGGTCTCCAGCGCGTGGCGCAGCGGCGAGCTGGAGTTGTCGAGCAGCACATCGGAAAGCACCCGCGCGCGCGCGGTTTCGAGCGGATCGGTGGTGCGCCCGAGCAGCCAGCCGAGCACGACGTGCGTGCCGTCGGCAAGCGCCTCGGCATCGGCCGCATACGGGGCTTCGACCGCGACCGGCGCGTCGTAGCGGCGCTCGTCTGGAATCGCCAGGTCGAGCGGCCGGGCCGTGAACGCCGACAGCGCGCGTTCCTCGAAGTGCTGCTGCAGCTCGGCGGCCGGCAGGTCACCGTAGCTCATGAACACCGCGTTCGACGGGTGGTAATGCGCGCCGTGGAAGGCGACGAGTCGTTCATGCGTGAGATCGGGAATGACCCCGGGCTCGCCGCCGCTGTTGTGGTGATAGGTCGTGGTCGGGAACAGCGCGCTCTGCAGGCGCTGCGCCAGCGCCTGCACCGGGCTCGACATCGCGCCCTTCATCTCGTTGTAGACGACGCCCTTGAACACCAGCGGCGCGTCGGCGGAATCATCGGCGAACTCGACGCGATGGCCTTCCTGCGCGAAGTCGAGCGGATCGAGCAGCGGGAAGAAGGCGGCGTCGAGGTAGACATCGAGCAGGTTCTCGAAGTCCTTGCGGTTGAGGCTCGCGAACGGATACGCCGTCCAGTCGGCGCCGGTGAAGGCGTTCATGAAGGTGTTCAGCGAGCGGCGCGTCATCATGAAGAACGGATCGCGCACCGGGTAGCGGCGGCTGCCGCAGAGCGCCGTGTGTTCGAGGATGTGCGCGACGCCGGTCGAGTCCTGCGGCACGGTCAGGAACGCGACCAGAAAGGCCTTGTGCGGATCGTCGCTCGCCAGATGCACGTGCCGGGCGCCGGTGGCGCGGTGGCGGTACTCCTGCAGTTCCAGCTTCAGCGCCGGCACGGCACGGCTGCGCAGGTGTTCGAAGGCGGGGTGCGTCATCGGGCGTCTCGGGAAGGCAGTCGGAGCGATACGGGCCGGCCCCCTCGGGCCGGATGGAAAAAGCGTATCAGCTTTCGACCGGAAGCCCCGCTGACGGTGCCGCAGGATGCAGCCTGAACGCCGGCCCGGAGGTGGGTGGTAACCTGTTCAGATCATTACTTATACCATCATGTATTCAGCAATCCCGGAACACGACAGGCATCGTTCCGTGGCATGGCAGCAATGCATGACGCGCAGCAGCAGACCGTGCGCAGCGCAGCGGATGCACGGCTGCACCGGTGCAGGCTGCGGGCGCGGGGCAGCGCGCCGTTCCTGTCACGGCCGCCGGGCACTGGCGCTGCGACCGGCCGCGTGCGGCGCAGCCGCCCGGCCGTGTCCTGCGGATCAGTCGTGCTTCAGCGGTTCGCGTCGCAGGTCGGTGAACTGCGCGCCGTCGTAGGCGTTCCAGCCGAGCAGCACGACGCCGTTCGGCAGGCCGAGTTGCGCGGCCTCCCAGCGCCGGGCGTGCAGGGACTGGATGCGGCGGTAGCACTTCGGGCAGGAACAGATCTGGCCGCCGCAGGTACACGTGGCCTGCATCGCGGTTTCCCAGTCGACGAATTCCCACACGCGCAGACAATCCTGACAAAGGGCAGGGACCATGTAGCACTGTCCTCCGGGCTGTTGATCCCGATCGATCAAGGTCTTGACGGAAGCTGTCGCGCACACGGGCCGTGTCGGTTTTGTCGCATGCAGGCGGCATCGCCGGAGAATGCGCAAGAATCGGGCCTGTTCCGGAGGGCGTGCGGCTGCGGTGCCCGCCAATGAAAACGGCCGCCCGGGGGCGGCCGTTTTAGTTTCTGCGCGGGCGCGGAGCTTACAGCGCCAGGATCCAGGCAATGATTTCCTTCATGTCGGCGTCCGACACCTGCGGATTCGGCGGCATCGGGATCTGGCCGAAGGAACCGGCACCGCCGGCCTTGACCTTGGCGGCCAGCTTGTCGGGGGCCGTGGCGTCACCCTTGTACTTCGCGGCGACTTCCTTGTAGGACGGGCCGACCAGCTTCTGGTCGACGGCGTGGCAGGCGAGGCAGTTGTTCTTCTGCGCCAGCGCGAGGCCGTCGGCCTGCGCCGGAGCGGCGACGATCGCGCCGAGCAGCAGGGCGCCCGCGATGCCGTGAATGGCTTTCATGTGGCTCTCTCCTCGAAGGGGGTACAGGGGTTCAGTACCGGCGGTCCATGCCGGGCTGTGCCGGCGGGCGACAGCCGGGCGGGCGTCCGGGGCGGGGTGGCACACCGGGGCCGCCATCGCCGGCGCGCAGTTTTGACCAGAAATCCGGCTCCGTCGAGCCGCCGCAGTCGCTATTGCGTGGTATGCCGCTGATTGCCGGCCGGATTGCCGTCATCCGAAACCGCGCGCCCGGATGTTGCCGGTTGCTGTGGGCTGCGGCGTTGCGATTGCTCAATGACATGCGAAGACAGACGAAAAAACCTCGCACCGGCTCACAGCAGCGGCTTCACGAACACCTTCGAGCGGCGCTGGAAGTTGTACATCTCGCGCTTCCCGACCGGCAGCGCATCGAGATCGGCCGGTTCGAAGCCGCGTTCGCGAAACCAGTGCGCGGTGCGCGTCGTCAGCACGAACAGGCGCGTGAGACCCATGCCGCGCGCGCGTGCCTCGATCGCCCCGAGCAGCGCATCGGCGCGGCCGCCGCGGCGGTAATCGGCGTGCACGGCCACGCAGGCGAGTTCGCCGATCGCCTCGTCCGGGAAGGCGTACAGCGCCGCGCAGCCGATGATCGCACCGTCGCGTTCGAGCAGCGTGAAGCGGTCGATCTCGTTCTCCAGCCGCTCGCGCGAGCGGCGCACCAGCGTGCCGTCCTCTTCGAGCGGGCGGATCAGCTCGATCAGGCCGCCGACATCGTCGATCGTTGCCGGGCGCGCGCCCTCGTACTGGTCGGCGAACACCATCGTGCCGACGCCATCGCGCGTGAACAGCTCCAGCAGCAGTGCGCCGTCGAGCCTGCGCGGCACCAGATGCACGCGGCGCACGCCGCCGCGGCAGGCGGCGATGGCGTTGTCGAGGGCTTCGGCCTGATCGGCGTCGAGCATCGCCGTATCGGCCGCGAGCAGGCGCTCGGCCTGCGGCACGCTCAGGTCCGACAGCAGCCGGCCGTCGTGATCGACGATGCCGCCTTCCTCGGTCAGCATCACCAGCTTCTCGGCCCCGAGCGTGCGCGCCGCCATCACCGCGACCTCGCGCGCCGAGACGTTGAACACCTCGCCGGTCGGCGAATAGCCGAGCGGCGACAGCAGCACGATGGTGTCGGCCTGATGCCAGGCGCGGATCAGCTCGCCATCGACGCGGCGCACCTCGCCGGTGTACTGAAAATCCACGCCCTCGCGCACGCCGAGCGGCCGGGCGACGACGGCGTTGCCGGAGCCGACGCGCAGCCGCGCGCCGTGCATCGGCGAGTTCGCAAGCCCCATCGACAGCAGGCCCTCAATCAGGATGCGCGTCGCGCCGACCGCCTCCTTGACCGCATCGAGCGCAACCGTGTCGGTGATGCGCACGCCATCGGCGAAGCGCGGTTCGTGGCCCATCTCGGCGAGTTCGGCCTCGACCTGCGGCCGGGCGCCGTGCACGAGCACGAGCTTCAGGCCGAGCGAGTCGAGCAGCGCGATGTCGTGGATCAGCGAGGCGAAGCGCTCGACATCGACGACGGCCTCGCCGCCGAACAGGATCACCAGCGTCTTGTGTTCGAGGGCATTGATGTACGGCACGGCCTGGCGCAGGCCCTGCACCAGTGTTTTCTTGGGATCGTTCATCGCGCGTTCGGTCAGGGAGGGCGTCATGCAGCGGGATCGGGCACGTCGATGCAGAAGCGACGGATCAGCGCGCGCAACAGTTCCAGCGTCGGCGGAATGCGATCGAGCGCCAGATACTCGTCGGGCTGGTGGGCCTGGGCGATGTCGCCGGGGCCGAGGATGATCGTGTCCATGCCGAGCTTGTTCAGGTACGGACCTTCGGTGCCGAAGGCCACCGAACCGGCGGTGTGGCCGGTGAGCTGCTCGGCCGCCGCCACCAGCCGCGAATCGGCCGGTGTCTCGAACGGCTCGATGCCCTCGATCAGCGCCTCGCTGCTCCAGCCGAGGCCGGTGCCTTCGAGCGCACGCGCAAGATGCGCGTCGATCTCCTCGCGCAGCGCGTGCAGACACATGCCCGGCAGCGGCCGGATGTCGATGTGCAGCTCGCAGTGCGCGCAGATGCGGTTCGGATTGTCGCCGCCGTGGATGTGGCCGAGGTTCAGCGTCGGCACCTCGACCGCGAACTGCGGATTGCGGTAGCGCGTCGCCCAGCCGGCGCGCATCGCCAGCAGCTCGCCGATCACGCGGTGCATGCCTTCGAGCGCGCTGTTGCCGAGGCTCGGGTCCGAGGCATGACCGGCGCGGCCCTGCACGCGGATCGCCTCCATCATCACGCCCTTGTGCAGGCGGATCGGCTTCAGCCCGGTCGGCTCGCCGATCACCGCATAGCGCCCGAGCGGCCGGCCGGCGGCGACCAGCGCACGCGCCCCGTCCATGCTCGATTCCTCGTCGGCGGTCGCGAGGATCACCAGCGGCCGGCGCAGGTCCTGCGCACGCAGCCCGCGCGCCGCCTCGGCCGCGAGCGCGAGGAAGGATTTCATGTCGGCGGTGCCGAGTCCGTAGATGCGCCCGTCGGCCTCGATGCCGCCGAACGGGTCGTGGCGCCAGCCCGAGGAATCGTAGGGCACGGTGTCGGTGTGTCCGGCGAGCACCAGCCCGCCCGGGCCGCTGCCGAGCGTGGCGACGAGATTGGCCTTGCGCGGATCGTCGAGCGCGAGCAGCTCGCAGCGGAAGCCGAGCGCTTCGAGCCAGTCGGCCAGCCGTTCGACGACGGCGAGATTGCCCTGATCCCAGGTCGGCTGCACGGCACTGACCGAAGGCAGCGCCACGAGCCCGCGGATCATGCTGAGGAGATCGGGAGCGGCAACAGGCATGTTCGGGACTCCCGGGGTGACGGCAGGGACGGGGATTCTAGACCGGCGGATCGCGCATCCGTTGAGGCAAAGCCCGCGATGCCCGGCATCGCCGCTGCACAGCCCCGGCTGGCCCGAAGCGACCGCCCTCGCGCGGCTCCGGTCCGCTCAGCCGCGGAAGAACAGCCCCGCCATCACCGTCCCGGTCGCGACGATGCCCGCCCGCAGCCACTTCGCCGGAATGCGCCGGCCGATGCGTGCCCCGGCATAGCCGCCGGCGGTCGCCGCCAGCGCCATCGCCAGCGCCGGCGCCCACTGCACGGCGCCGCCGAGCGCGTAGAGGCTCACGGCGATCAGCGTCAGCACCGCCGAGAGCAGGTTCTTCAGCCCGTTCATGCGGTTGAGATCGCGCTGCCCGAGCAGCCCGAAGGCCGCGAGCAGCAGGATGCCCAGCCCGCCGTTGAAGTAACCGCCGTACACCGACACCGCAAACACGGTCGCCAGACTCGCCGCCACCCCGGCCTCGCCGTCGCGCTTCAGGCGCGCGAGCAGCCACGGCCCGGCCGCGAACAAGGCTGTTGCCGCCAGCAGCAGCCACGGCACCAGCGCCCGGAACGCCTTGTCCGGCGTCGCCAGCAGCAGCGCCGCCCCGAGCGCACCGCCAGCCGCGCCGGTGCAGATCAGCGCCAGCAGCCCCGCACCGGCATGCGCGCGCAGATCCTCGCGATAGCCCCAAGCACTGGCCACGTACCCCGGCAGCAGCGCCGCGGTGCCGGTGGCATTGGCCGCCACCGGCGCCACGCCGGCCCAGACCAGCGCCGGCAGCGTCAGGAAACTCCCGCCCCCGGCCACGGCATTCAGTGCCCCGGCGACGAAGGCCGCGGCGAGCAGGACGAACAGGTGCAGGGCATCGAAGCTCACGGGCAGGACTCGGGCAGGGAAGGGGACGCGAGTCTAGGGCCCTGCGCTGCAGGCGGCACGGCCGCGGGGCCGGGACGTGGCGCGCCGGCGGCAGGCCCAGGGGTCGCAGCCGCGGCGCAGGCGCTACGATAGCCGGCACGTTTACCGCCGGATTCGACCGATGAATGCTCCGTACCAGCCACCGACCGACATCCTCGATGTGCTGCGGGACATCGAGTTCGAGGATGCCCTGACTGCCGAAGATGCGCGTTACGTCGATACGCGCGAGGCGCGCGGCAGTCAGAAGACGCTGCGCATGCTGTCGCGCATGTTCGGCCTGCAACTGCCGGACGGGCCGTTTCGCTGGCCGCTGACCAAGCATGTTCTCGACGCCGCTCAAAACGCCGGTTCCCACGAAAATACCGCAGTGGCATTCAGTCATTGACCCACGCCTGCTACCGGAACGTGCCCGCATCGCCGGACTGCGTGACTGGCTGAAAGACCCGCAAGGCTATGGACGACGGGATTCGCGTCGTGCTGCTCGACGAACTGGCCGGATTGCTGCAGGACCTGGGGGATTACGACGAGCCCTGCGCATCCGCAAGACCGCCCCCGGGCCGAAGCCCTGCTGCGTCAGGCACGTGTGGCGGCGTTGTCGATGCGGATTCCGGAAGCCGAGGAAATCGCGGCAATCATGCGCGCGCACGGCTTCGAGCCGGATGCATCGCCGTAGGCTGGCTGGAGGATTGGCGCCCGGCTTGCCATGCCAAGCTCGTAGGATGGGCTGACGAAGGAAGCCCATCTTCCGCGAACGGTACGCGAATGATGGGCTTCACTGCGTTCAGCCCATCCTACGAATGCTCCGCTCGTTCATGCCTCGCCCATCACAACTGCAACCGCTCGCCCCCCATCCTCAAACCCACGCCCGATGCCCTTCATCCCGCCGCTTTGCCGTCGAACCGCGCGCCATCGGCATCGAAGCACGCCCATTTCCATTCCAACCATGCGCATTTCCATTCGAACTTCGTATCTTTCCCCTGGAAACGGGCTCGCGATGCACGGAAGTGTGGCGGGTTGAAGCTTGGCTGCACAAGATCGGGATGGGAATGTACGAGGTTGCAATGGAGATTCGCGTGTTTCCATGGCGATGTTGCGAGATTGCAACGGAAATGTATCCATTTCCATTGTGATCGAGCATCTTTCCATTGGAAATGTGCGAGATTCGAATGGAAACGGGCTCGCCAGACAGCATCGCGCACAAAGTTGGAATGTTATTGCACTAGCATTGAACACAAGCCCGCACCGTCCGGCCGCAAACTTCCGGAGTCGGGCTGCAGGGCTGGTGGTT
>JAFEGB010000249.1 GCA_018240295.1 Pseudomonadota bacterium | reverse complement strand
CGCCGGCCCCTGAGCCCGGCGGCCGATGTTTCCGGCGTGCTCCCGCCGGCGCCGTCCGCGCGCCGTGCCTTCGCACCGCTCCGGCGCTGCCCTCGCCGAGGTCACTGCTCCTGCCACGGCCGGCGCCGGATTTCCCGTAGCGTGCTCGCTCGGCAAGTACAGCCCCGTCGGCAACCTGATGGGCTCGCTGGTCGGCGGCAACCTGTGGCTGGAGGGCTGGTTCGCGCGAATGATGTATCTGTCTGTCGCTGCACAGGCTGTCGCTGCACGGCTTCTGGAAGGTCGCGCTCGATACGCTCGCCCGCATGATCGCGCGCCGCACCGAACCGCACGTGAAGCTGCACTGAGCGCCGCGCACCACGCCCTGAAACGACACCGCCCGGCAGAAGCCGGGCGGTGCGGGGGGGCGTACAGCGGACAGCGTGCGATCAGACGCGCACGAGGCCCTTGTACTCGGCGCCGAAGCCGGTCAGCAGCTCGACCAGCGCCTTCGCATCGGCCTGGACCTTCGCGCCGACATCCTTCGCGACGCCGACCGAGGCTTCGCCGTAGGCCTTCAGGCCGGCCAGATCGCTGATCTCGGTGGCGGCCTTCAGACGCGACAGGCTGAGCTCGGCGTAGTCCTGCACCAGAGCGAACTGGAACGAGGTCAGCTTTTCGAGCTGGGCGACCGACAGCTTGCCGGCGGCAACGATCGGGGCGGTGACGGCTTCGAGGGACGGGACGGAGAACTTGGTCATGGCGGCTTCCTCAAGGTGCAGGCGGGGTGTTGTGGGATTCGTCTGCCGAATCCATGAGCCCATTATAGGTATTTCATGCTGCAGTGCAACATGAATTTCCACCCACCCTGTTTGCCTTGATTCCATCGGGCTGCAGCCGGGTCCGGACATGTCTGCGACCGCTCTTGCCCGGACGCCGCAGCCCGGCGCAACCGGCGGGTCTGTGCGCGGTCGTGCCCCCGGTGATGCCCGGTGATGCGGCTCAGGCTGCGAGGCCAAATCGTTGACGTTCGTCAATGGCAATGATTGTCATTTGGCAATGCAGGACGATACAGTGCGGCCGTACCCGCCCTTTCCCGATCCCCAGGAGTTCACCCGATGAAGGCTCCGTTGCGCCCCGTGCTGGCCGCTGTCGCCCTGCTCGCCCTGCCCGCGCTTGCCGTCGCCAAGGAATATCCGGTCGGCAAGCCGGTCGTGAAAAACGGCATGGAGATCGCCGCCGTCTATCTGCAGCCGGTGCGCATGGAGCCGGACGGCATGATGCGCAAGGCCGAGGACTCCGATGTCCACCTCGAAGCCGACATCAAGGCCGCGAAGAACAACCCGAACGGTTTCGCCGAAGGCGACTGGATGCCCTACCTGTCGGTGCAGTACGAGCTGAGCAAGCAGGGCGGCGAGACGCAGTCCGGCGAGTTCATGCCGATGGTCGCCTCCGACGGCCCGCACTACGGCGACAACGTCAAGCTGCAGGGCCCGGGCAAGTACACGCTGACGCTGACCATCAGCCCGCCGGGCGCCAACCCGCACGCGCACTTCGGCCGCCACACCGACAAGGAGACCGGCGTCGGCCCGTGGTTCGAGCCCTTCAAGGTCAGCTACGACTTCGCCTTCGCCGGCATCGGCAAGAAGGGCGGCTACTGAGCCGCCCGCGCCCGCAGGAGCGCCGTCCCATGGTCCGTCCGTCCTTCCTCCGTCTGCATCCCGGCCTGCGCGCCGTCCTCGGCGCCGCGCTGCTCGCGGCGGCCGGAGCGGCGTCCGCGGCCGATGCCCACACCGTCACGCTGATCGCGAAGGACGGCCGCTTCGAGCCCGCGACGCTCGAAGCGCCGGCCGGCACGCGCATCCGCATCGAGATCGAGAACGCCGGCGACACGCCGATCGAGTTCGAGAGCACGCCGCTGCGCAAGGAGAAGGTGCTCGCACCCGGCGCGCGCTCGGTGGTCGTGATCCAGCCGCTCGACCCGGGCCGCTACCCGTTCTTCGACGAGTTCCACCCCGACACCGGCCGCGGTGAGCTCATCGTGCGCTGACTTCTTTCCCGCCTGCCCGTCTTGCCCGGACCTGCCGCCATGAATGCCGCTGCCTGCCCTACCGGCGCGTCGCCGCTTGCGACCGCCGTCCCCGCCTCGCGCCTCGCACGCATCGGCCTGGCGCTGCGCCGGCACGGACGCACGATCCGGATGATCCAGTGGGCGGTGGTGTTCGTGTATCTGGCGCTGCTCTTGATCCCGGCGGCCCTGCCGCTGCCGCCCGAGGACGCGCGGCTGTTCGGGCATCTGGGCACGATCGCGCAGTTCGTGTTCTGGGGCATCTGGTGGCCGTTCGTGCTGATCAGCATGGTGCTGTTCGGCCGGGTCTGGTGCGGCGTGTTCTGCCCCGAGGGCGCCCTCGCCGAGCAGGCGAGCCGCGTCGGGCTCGGGCGCGGCATCCCGCGCTGGCTGCGCTGGCAGGGCTGGCCGTTCGTCGCCTTCGTGCTGACGACGGTCTACGGGCAGCTGGTCAGCGTCTACCAGTACCCGCTGGCCGCGGCGCTGGTGCTCGGCGGCTCGACGGTCGCGGCGATCGCGATCGGCCTGCTGTACGGGCGCAACAAGCGCGTCTGGTGCCGGCATCTGTGCCCGGTGAGCGGCGTGTTCTCGCTGCTCGCACGGCTGGCGCCGGTGCACTATCGCAGTGACCCCGAACGCTGGACGGCGAAGGCCGGCGGGCCGGTGCAGCCGGTCAACTGCGCGCCGCTGCTCGACATCCGCCGCCTGCACGGTGCTGCCCAGTGCCATGCCTGCGGGCGCTGCGCCGGCCAGCGCGGCGCGGTCGAGCTGACGGCGCGCGCACCGTCCGAGGAGATCGTCCGCCACGGTGCGCAGGATGCGACGCGCTGGGATCTGCGCCTGGTGCTGTACGGGCTCTGCGGCGTGGCGATGGGCGCCTTCCACTGGACCGCGAGCCCGTGGTTCATCGACGCCAAGCAGGCCGTGGCGATGTGGCTGCTCGATCACGGCGGCGAGCGCCTGCTCGACACCGATGCGCCGTGGTGGCTGCTGACGCACCAGCCCGAGCGCCACGACGTGTTCTCGTGGCTCGACGGCCTGATGATCATTGCCTACATCGGCGCCACCGGCCTCGTGGTCGGCGCCGTGCTGCATCTGCTGTGCGCCATCGGCGCGCGGCTGCTGGCGCAGCGCCCGGCGCCGACCGCGCACCTGTCGCTCGCCTTCGTGCCGCTCGCCGGGGCCGGCGTGTTCCTCGGCCTGTCGGCGCTGACCGTGTCGCTGCTGCGCGGCGACGGCTTCGCGCTGTACTGGGTCAACCCGCTGCGCGAGCTGCTGCTCGCCGCGGCCGCGCTCTGGACGCTGCGCCTCGGCTGGGGCATCAGCGGCCGCTACGGCGCCGGCCTGCACCGCCGGCTCGGGGCGACGCTGCTGGTCGCGGCCGGGGCCGGCTTCGTGGTCTGGGGCTGGGCGCTGCTGTTCTGGCTGTGGTGAGGGCGCTGGCGCTGCGCTCCTGAACCGCGGCCCGTGCCGCCGGAAACGAAAACGCCGCCTTGCGCAAAGGCGGCGTTTTCACCGGTCCGGCGACGGATGTTCAGTGCAGCAGCATCAGCCCGGCCGCGGCGCTGAGCGCGTGGTCGAAGTGCTCGATCTCGCGCATGCGCTCGCGCAGTTCCTTGCGGAAGCAGCGTGCGGCGCTCGCCAGCAGCTCGATCAGCCGCGGCAGCGCCGGACCGAAATCCCCGGCGCGCGCGAGCAGCAACTCGGCGCTGACCCAGACCTCCTGGCGACGACGGCTGAACTTGGCGAGCCGGAAACGGCGGTTGAGGTCGGCCATCAGATCGCAGGCGACGCGCTGCATCGTCAGCGTGCCCGAGCAGTGGAAGTTCTGGATGAACACCAGCAGGAACTCCGGATCCTCCTCATCGATGCTGATGCCGATCGCAAAGCCGTCGTGATGGAAGACGAGGTCGCCGTCGTCGTCGTAGCGCGGACGGTAGCCGGCCTGCACGAGCTGATCGAAGTAGGCGTTCAGGCGGTCAGACATCGGCACGAGCATGGGAGCGGCTCCGGACAGCGACAGCGGCGAGACGTTCGCATATTACGTACAGTTAATATTGATTGCGCAAGTCCCGCAGACAGTCCGTAACCCCGTGCAACGATTGACGATTTGCTGCCACCCGCCACACGCCCTGCCGGTGGTGGCTTCTGACGGGAGCGACCCGGCCCTGCCCGGCGCCCGCGCTGCCGGACGGGGACCGGCCCGGTGCTTCAGGCCGAGAAGCCGCCGTCGATCATCAGGTTCGCGCCGGTGATGTAGCCGGCCTCGGGACCGGCGAGATAGGCGACGAAGCTCGCGATCTCCTCGGCACGGCCGTAGCGGCCGGTCGCGAGCATCGGCAGCAGCCCCGCCGCCATCGGGCCGTCGGCCGGATTCATCTCGGTGTCGACCGGGCCGGGCTGGACGGTGTTGACGGTGATGCCGCGCGCGCCGAGATCGCGCGCCATGCCCTTGGTCAGCCCGGCGACCGCGGCCTTGCTCATCGCGTACACGGCACCGCCGGCAAACGGCATGCGCTCGGCGTTGGTGCTGCCGATCGTGATGATGCGGCCGCCGGCGCCGAGGTGACGCGCGGCGATGCGGCTGGCGATGACGACGGCGCGCACGTTGACCGCGAGCGTGCGGTCGAGCCCGTCGAGCGGGAAGTCCTCGATCGAACCGAGCGCGAGCACGCCGGCGCTGTTGACCAGGATGTCGAGCCGCCCGAACTGCGTGACCGTGCGCTCGATCGCGGCCTCGAGGGCGGCATCGTCGGCGCTGTCGGCACGCAGCGCCAGCGCCCGGCCGCCGGCCGCCTCGATCGTCCCTACCGTCGCCGCGGCCTCGGCCTCGGAGCGCGCCCAGGTCAGCGCCACGGCGGCGCCATCGGCGGCGAGGCGCTGCGCGATCGCAGCACCGATGCCGCGCGCACCGCCGGTCACGAAGGCGACCTTGCCGGCCAGCGGGCGGGCAGCGGGGACCGGGGCGGCACTGGCGGCATTGCTGGTGCTGGTCGTGGTTTCAGGATTCATGTCGGACTCCGCTCTGCTGGGGGTGGCTGGGAACGGGGACCAGCATGCGCGTCCGATTAGCGACTGATTAGTCGGCAAAACCGCGGTTCAGTCGATACTGTTGGTTTACGCTGGAACCCTGACTTCGCAGCCGCGGGCACGACGATGGATACGCTGAACGGCCTCGAATGCTTCGTGCGCAGCGCCGAGGCCCGCAGCTTTGCGGCGGCCGGCCGCCGGCTCGGGCTGACGCCGGCCGCGGTCGGCAAGAACGTCGCGCGCCTCGAAGCCACGCTCGGCGTGCAGCTGTTCCGGCGCAGCACGCGGCGGCTGACGCTGACCGAGGCCGGCGAGGATCTGCTGCACGCCGCGGCCGGCCCGCTGGAGGCCCTGAATGGCGCGCTCGCGCAGCTCGCCGGCAGCCGCTCGACGCCCTCCGGCACGCTGAAGGTCGGTCTCGCACCGGCTTTCGGGCGCGACTACATCCTGCCGCTGCTCGGCGGCTTTCTCGCCCGTTACCCGCTGATCCGCCCGGACTGGCGCTTCGAGAACCGGCCCGTCGACCTGATCGGCGAGGGCTACGACGCGGCGATCGGCGGCGGCTTCGAACTGCCGCCGGGCGCCATCGCCCGCGAACTGGCGCCGGCGCACCGCGTGCTGCTGGCCGCCCCGGCCTATCTGGCCACGCACCCGGCACCGCAGCATCCGGCCGAACTGCCCTGCCACACCGGCATCCTGATCCGCTCGCTGCAGACCGGGCGCTTCCCGGCCTGGACGCTGCGCGACAGCCACGGCGCGCAGGCCCCGGTCGGGCTGCCGGTCAGCATCAGCGTCGATGACCCCGAGGCCGCCTGCCACGCGGCGCGTGCCGGGCTCGGCATCACGCTGGCGAGCACCGCCCACGCCCTGCCCTTCCTCGAAGCCGGCACGCTGCTGCGCGTGCTGCCCGACTGGCACGTCGACGCCGGCCGCATCGCGATCTACTTCCCGGCCCAGCGCCTGCTGGCCCCGAAGACCCGCGCCTTCGTCGATTACGTCGTCGAACAGTGCCGCGCGCAGCGGCTGGCCGAGCGGCTGTCGGCGGTGTAAGCGCGGCCGGCATCGGGATAGCGTCGCGCGGCTGGAGGCGGTTGCCGGTCACGGGCCGATCAGGTCGGGGGTGCCCGGGAGACCGGCATTTCCCTGAGCCTCAGCTCGCGCTGACTTGAGGCGCGACGCTATCCCGACGCCCGCGGCATACACCGGAGCCCGCCGCTGCAGCAGGCGTCCCGAAAGCCTCGTTTCGACGAACCTGCCCGCTCCGGTACAGGAAAATTCCTTTTTG
>JAFEGB010000248.1 GCA_018240295.1 Pseudomonadota bacterium | reverse complement strand
TCCTGCGGCCCGCCGCCGACCAGCAGCAGCTGCACGTCGGGGGCTTGCGCGCGGATCTGCGGCAGCGCATCGAGCAGCAGGTCCAGCCCCTCGTAGGCGTAGAACGAACCGATGAAGCCGAGCACGCGCTTGCCGGCGAGGCCGTGGCGCGCGAGCAGCGCCGGATCGGGCTGGCCGCCGGGGCCGAACTGCCCGACATCGACGGCGTTCGGGATCACCGTCACCCGATCGGCCGGCACGCCGCGTCCGAGGATGTCGCGGCGCAGGCCATGACAGATCGTGGTCACGGCGTCGGCGCGTTCGAGCACGAAGGTTTCGAGCGCGCGCGTCGCGCGGTAGCGCAGGCTGCCTTCGCGGGTCGTGCCATGATCGACGGCCGCGTCCTCCCAGAACGCGCGCACCTCGTAGACCAGCGGCAGGCCGTGGCGGCGCGCCGCCGACAGCGCCGCGAGGCCGTTCAGCACCGGCGAATGCGCGTGCAGGACATCCGGACGGAAGTCCTCGATGACCTCATCGAGCCGCGCCGACAGCCCGGTGACCACAGCCCACTGGTCGAACAGCGGCCAGCCGGCGCGCCGGCGCAGGTCCGACGGCGTGCGGTAGAAGTGCAGGCCGTCGACATTTTCCTCGGGGCCGGCGTACGGCGAGGCCGGCGAGACCTGCTTGCTGCCGGTCACATGCCCGGTGCTCCAGCCGAGCCGGCGCTGCTCGCGCAGGATCGCGCGCGTGCGGAAGGTGTAGCCGCTGTGCAGCGGGATCGAATGATCAAGGACGTGCAGGATGCGCATGCGGCTCAGGCGGCCTCGCGCCAGACCGGACCGGCGTCAGCGCCGACCCCGGCGTTGCGCAGGAAGGACTCGAACATCAGCAGCGACCAGAGCGCCGCCGAGTGGTCGCGCCGGCCGCTCTGGTGCTGCCCGACCAGCGTCGCGAGGTAGTCCATGTCGAACACGCCGCAGGCGCGCATGGTCGCGCCGAGCACCGCTTCGCGCAGGCGCGCGGCCAGCGGTCCGCGGAACCACGCCGCCAGCGGCACCGCGAAGCCCATCTTCGGCCGGTACAGGATGTCGTGCGGCAGGACCGGTTCGAGCGCCTTCTTGAACACGTACTTGCCTTCGCCGCCGCGCAGCTTGAAGTCCGGCGGCAGGCCGCTGATCCACTCGACCAGCTCGTGATCGAGCAGCGGCACGCGCACCTCCAGCGAATGCGCCATGCTGGCGCGGTCGACCTTGGTCAGGATGTCGCCGGGCAGGTAGGTCTTGAGGTCGATGTACTGGATCAGCGACAGCGGATCCTCGGTCGGGGCGTTTGCGGCGTGCGCGCGCATGACCTCGAGCGCGTGGTAGCCCTGCAGTTCGCGCCGGAACGCCGCCGAGTACAGCGGTGCGCGCATGCGGTCGCTCATGACCGAGACGCCGTGGAAGTAGCCCTCGACCGTGTCACGGGCCATGGCCTCGAAGGTGGTCTTGGCGCGCAGCACGCGCGGCGCCCAGTCGGCCTTCGGGTAGACCTTGCCGAGCAGCCCGAACAGCGGCCGGCGCACGCCGAGCGGCAGCGCCGAGCGCAGGCGCTCCTCGTAGCTGTGCCACTTGTAGCGGCGGTAGCCGGCGAGGTTCTCGTCGCCGCCGTCGCCGGAGAGCGCGACGGTGACGCTGCGGCGTGCGAGCTGGCAGACGCGGTAGGTCGGCAGCGCCGAGGAATCGGCGTAGGGCTCGTCATACAGCCAGGCGAGCCGGTCGATCAGGTCGAAGTCGTCGGGATCGACGGTCTCGACGCGGTGTTCGGTTTTGAATCGGTCGGCGACCTGCTGCGCGAACTGCGCCTCGTTGAAGCGCGGGTCGTCGAAGGCGATCGAGCAGGTCTTGACCGGCTCGTCGGACAGGCTGGCCATCATCGCGACGACGGCGCTCGAATCGACGCCGCCGGACAGAAACGCGCCGAGCGGCACTTCCGACATCAGCCGGATGCGCGTCGCCTCGCGCAGGCGTTCGATCAGCTCGGCGCCGGCGTCCTCGACCGACATCGCCGGCAGCGGCGCGAACGGTGCGTCCCAGTAGGACTTCGGCGCCGGCAGCGGCTCGCCGCGGCGCAGGCACAGCGTGTGCGCCGGCGGCAGCTTCAGCGCCGCGCGGTAGATCGAGCGCGGATCGGGGATGTAGCCGTAGGCGAAGTAGTCCTCGACCGCGAGCGGATCGAGCGCGCGCGGGAAGCGCGGATGCGCGGCGAGGATCTTCAGCTCCGAGCCGAAGATCAGCTGGCCGTCCGGCAGCAGCGCGTAGTGCAGCGGCTTCTTGCCGAGCCGGTCGCGGGCCAGGAACAGGGTTTCGGTGTTGCGATCCCACAGCGCGAACGCGAACATGCCGCGAAAGCGCGTGACGCAGGCCTCGCCCCACTGCTCCCAGGCATGAACGATGACTTCCGTATCGCTATGCGTGCGGAACGTATGCCCGAGCGCCTGCAGTTCGGCGGCGATGCCCTGGTAGTTGTAGATCTCGCCGTTGAAGACGACGACGACCGTGTGATCCTCGTTCCAGAGCGGCTGCTGGCCGCTCGACAGGTCGATGATCGACAGCCGCCGGTGCGCGAGGCCGACCCCGGGCTCGATGTGCACGCCGCCCTCGTCGGGGCCGCGGTGGAACTGGACCTGGTTCATCGACGCGAGCACGTCTGCCTCGATGTTCCGCCGTTCGCGCAAGTCGACGATGCCTGCGATTCCGCACATGGTGCGCTGCCACTCCGGGTTCGTGTTGGGTCATTCGAAGGCGTGATCCCTCGCCGACGGCCTGCACGCAGCGATCCGCAGCCGGAAAAGCAGGCCGGCCATCGGGATTCCCTGTCGTTGCGGTGCCGCATTATGCCGGGCCATCCCGCCGGCCGCAGTCGGATTCGGTCAACTTGCGTCAAGTGATGCCGCTCAGGTCCACGATGCCCCGGCCTGCGCGGCCCGTCACCACTGTGCTAGCGTGCGCGCCCTGCCTCAGCCCCCGTCCTTGATCGCCGCCCGCCGCACATGGATGCCCTCTGGATCTGCCTCGCCTTCGCTGCCGGCCTGCTCGCGCACCGCATCGGCCTGCCGCCGCTGGTCGGCTATCTCGCCGCCGGCTTCGGCCTGCATGCGGCCGGCGAGCGCAGCGGCCCGGCGATCGAGCAGGTCGCGCACCTCGGCGTGCTGCTGCTGATGTTCACGATCGGCCTGAAGCTCAGGCTGCAGTACCTCGCACGGCCCGAGATCTGGGGCGGCGGGCTCGCGCACCTCGGCCTGTTCGCGCTGCTTGCCGGCGTGCTGGTCTGGCTGCTCGCCGCGCAGGCGCCCGGACCGGCGACCGCCCTCGGACTCGCGCTCGGCTTTTCGAGCACCGTGATCGCCGCCAAGTCGCTGGAAGCCAAGCAGGAACTGCGCTCCTTCCACGGCCGGGTCGCGATCGGCATCCTGATCGTGCAGGACCTCGCCGCGGTCGGCCTGCTGTCGGTGGCGGCCGAGGCGCCGCACCCGGGCGCCGCGCTGCTGCTGCTGCTGCCGCTGGCGCGCCCGCTGCTGCTGAAGCTGCTGTCGGCCTGCGGTCATGACGAACTGCTGCTGGTGTTCGGCCTCGCGCTCGCCGCCGGCGCCGGCGCGCTGTTCCACGCGCTCGGACTCTCGGCCGAGCTCGGCGCGCTGGCCGCCGGCGCGCTGCTCGCCGCGCACGGGCGCGCCGGTGAACTCGCCAGCGCGCTGTGGGGGCTGAAGGAAGCCTTCCTGCTCGGCTTCTTTTTGCAGATCGGCCTCGCCGGCGGTCCGGATGCGGCAACGTTCCTCGGCGCGCTCGGGCTGCTGCTGCTGCTGCCGCTGAAGGCCGCGGCACTGTTCCTCGTGCTGATCGCGTTCCGGCTGCGCGCGCGCAGCGCCTTCCTGAGCGCGCTGTCGCTCGCGAGCTACAGCGAGTTCGCGCTGATCGTCGCGCAGCTCGGCGTGCAGGCCGGCTGGCTCGACGCGCAGTGGCTGACGCTGCTGGCGCTGGCGATCGCGGCCTCGTTCGCGCTCGGCGCGCCGCTGAACCGCCTCGCGCACCCGCTGTTCGAGCGCTGGGAAGCGCGCCTGCTCGGCTTCGAACGCCACGTGCGCCACCCCGACGAGGAGCCGATCCACCTCGGCGCCGCGCATCTGCTGGTGATCGGCATGGGCCGCGCCGGCACCGTCGCCTACGACTACCTCGTGCAGCACGAGCGCGTGGTCGGGCTCGACAGCGACCTGTCGCGGGTCGGCGATCACCTGCACGCCGGCCGGCGCGTGCTCTACGCCGATGCCGAGGACCCGGGCCTGTGGCACCACCTGCACCTGTCCGGCATCCGCGCCGTGCTGCTGATGATGCGCGACGCCGAGGCGCGCGTGATTGCCGCGCGCCAGTTGCGCCGCCACGGCTTCACCGGCCTCGTGGCCGCGATCAGCCATTACCCCGACGAAGCCGCCGCGGTCACCGCCGCCGGTGCCGACATGACCTTCACGCGCCTCGACCAGGTCGGGCTCGGTCTCGCCGAACACGTACTCGGCGAGCTGAAGCAGCGCGCGGCGGCAGGCGGCTGACATGCACTTCGCGACGCTGAACCTCTGCAACCTCGGCGCCGATGCCGCCGCATGGCGGCTCGCGCACTTCGGCCGGCTGATCGCGCAGACGCTCGCCGCGCCGGCGCTGCTCGCGCTGCAGGAGCTCAAGAGCGAGGCGGAGCCGGCCGCCGATGGCACGGTGCCGGCCACGGCGAGCGCCGCGGCGCTGATCGAGGCCATCCTCGCCGCCGGCGGCCCGCACTACGTGTACCGCGAGATCGCGCCGCTCGCCGATGCCGACGGCGGTCAGGCCGGCTTCAACATCCGCCTCGGTGCGCTGCACGATCCGCAGCAGCTCGAAGCCGTCGAGCGCATGCCCGGCGGCGCGCTCGATGCCGCCGGCGTGCGCCGCGGCGCCGACGGTCACGCGCAGCTCACGCGCAGCCCCGGGCGCATCGCGCCGCTCGATCCGGCCTTCGCCGGCTGCGCCGAGCGTCACTGGCGGCCGAGCCGCAAGGCGCTCGCGCTCGAATACCGCTGCCCGGACGGCCGGCCGCTGCTGCTCGTCAACTGCCACCTGAAGTCGATGCGCGCCGAGCACCGCCGCGCCGAGGACTACGCGAAGAAGCAGCGCCATGCGCAGGCCGCGGTGATCCACGCCTTCTGCGCGTCGGTGCTCGCACTCGATCCACAGGCGCGGCTGATCGTCGCCGGTGACTTCAACGACGTGCCGGGCTCGAAGACGCTGGATCTGCTGAAGGGCGAGCGGCTTGCGAACCTGATCGAGGATCTGCCGCGCCACCTGCGCCACACGCACCGCCACGGCCATCACGCGCAGACGCTCGATCACGTGCTGGTGTCGCCGGCGCTGCGCGCGGCGCGCGCCGAGGTGCTGCACGTGCACACGACGGCACCGGCGCCACAGCCGAGCGATCACGATCCGGTGCGGGTCGAGCTGCGGGACATGCAGCCACTGCCGCGTTAATTTTCGTCGGTGCTCGCCCGGGCGCGCTTAACGGCAGCGGATCACCGGCCCAGAATGGCGCACGGCCGATCCGGCCCCCTCCATGCATCGCTCGCCAGCACAGGATCACCATGCCCAGAGTCGCCATCGTCATGCCCTACTTCCAGCGCGAAGCCGGCATCCTTCTCCGAACCCTCGCGTCGGTGCAGGCACAGACGGTGGATGACTGGATGCTGCTGGTTGTCGATGACGCCTCGCCCGTGCCGGCGCGCAGCGAAATCGCCGACCTGATCGAAACCGATCCGCAGCGTTACCGGCTGATCGAACAGGCCAACACCGGTCCGGCCGGCGCTCGCAACCGCGGACTCGATGCCGTGCCGGCCGACTGCGAATACGTGGCCTTTCTGGATTCCGACGATGCCTGGAGCCCGGACCATCTCGAGAACGCCCTGACTGCCCTCGCGGCTGGCCACGACTTCTACTTTGCCGATCACCTGCAGCTCGGTGCGACGACGCCGGCCTTTGCGCGCGGTGGCCGGCTGCGACCTGAACAGCACCGGCCGCTGTCCGCCCCGCATCTGTATGCCTTCACGGCAGATCTGTTTGAACAGACGCTGACCGGCAACGTCATCGGCACGTCGACGGTGGTCTTCCGCCATGCAAAGTATCCCGCGCAGCGCTTCCACCAGAATCTGGTCTTTGCCGGCGAGGACTACCTGTTCTGGATGGAACTGGCCCGGGCCGGAGCCCGGCCGGCGTTTTCGACCCGCTGCGAAGCCACCTACGGCCGCGGCGTCAACGTGTTCGCCGGCTCAGGCTGGGGCAGCGAGCATTCCCTGCACCGGCTGTGCGACGAAATCACCTTCTGGCGTGCCATACCGCGCCTGTTCGCGCTGACGGCCACGCAGCGTGCCCACGTCCGTCAGCGCACGCGAATCCTGCGACGCTCACTCGCACTCGATCTCCTGCACCGGCTGCTGCACCGCAAGTCCCTGCATCCCGGACGTCTGCTGCGCCTTTCGCGTCAGGATCCGGCGGCGCTGCTGCTGCTGCTGCCAAACCTGGTGATCGGCAAGCTGCGCCGATCCTGAAACGCATGCCGGGCGGCGGTCATGTCCGCCGCCGCGCCGGCGGAATCTGCGGATCGAGCCGCGCCAGCGCGTATTCGTACATCGCGCTCATGCCCGGCAGCGCTGCGGTCGCCGCCAGCGCGGTGTCGAGGTGGATGTAGAAGGCCGCGCGCCGGCCGTGGTACTCGACATCATTGCCGATGCGCTCGAACTTCAGCCCGGCCGCCGCCAGCCGGCGCGCCAGGCGCGGCTCCATGATCGCGTAGGCGTGCAGGCAGCCGCAGGCCGCCACCAGCCTCGTGGCCGCGACGAACAGCGCCAGCGAGATCAGCGGGTAGGTGCGCAGCTCCGGCGCCGAGATGTCGATGCCGTCGATCTGGCCGATCGGGCTTTCGTTTTCACCGAAGCGCTTGCGGAAGGTCGAGGCGACCGCCAGCCGCGACACCTCGCAGCAGAGCTCCGGGGCCAGCCGCGACGGATGCGCCGGGTGATCGGTGAACAGGCTGGCGCCGCAGTGCGCGACGAAGGGCATCGGCGCCTGCGGCCGGCCCGGGTCGGACAGCACCAGACGCACGGTGCCGGCGTCGTGGTGGCTGGCGTGGTGCATCAGCAGGCAGTGCAGCGAGCGGGCGTCGTATTCGTCGCGCTCGCGCTGGCCCGGGCAGTCCTCCTCGCGCTCGAAACCGAATTCGCGGCAGTAGACCTCGTAGCGCAGGTGCTGGGCACGATCGATCAGGTCCGCGGCCTGTTGCGGCGCGCCGCCATCGTCGGGATCGGCGAGCGCGAGATCGAAGTAGCTGCCGAACTGCAGCAGCGGGGAAACCGCTTCCGGAGGAGGCGTCATCAGCAAACTCCATCAAAAACCACAGGAATCAGGTGAAATCCTGTCACGGACCGGCCGCGACGGCTTCCGGTATAGTAGCCGCCCCGCAAAGACCGGACCGCCCGACGCTGGAGCTTTCGCCTTGCACGCCGATACCCGCCACCCCGCCCCCGAACTCGCCGCCTGCTCGGGCGTGCTGACGCTGGAGCTGAACACCGGCCCGGCCGGCAGCGTGCCGCCCGGCCCGGTCAGCCGCGCCAGTGCCACGCAGATCGCCGAAGGCATCGCCGCCGACCTCGGCCGGCTGGTGCCCGATCTGGCGCGTTTCGCGCTGGTCGTGCCCGGCGCGCTGTACGACCAGACCGAACTGCTGCGCCCCGGCTTTCCGCTGCTCGCCGCGCTCGATGACGTGTTCCGCGGCACGCTGCTCGATGGCGGCTTCGTGCCCGGTCTGGTCGCACTCGGCAGCGACGACGGCCGCGCCTTCACGCTGCCGGCGCTCAATCCCGCCCGCCAGCCCGGCGCCGGACCGCTGCTGATGCTGCCGTTCTCGCTGCTCGGCCGCCCCGGGGACATCACGGAACTGTCGATGCAGCTCGAAAACTCGCTGCTGCAATCGGGCGGCGTGTCGGTGACGACGCGCCAGGCGGTCGAAGCGGCCTTCGGCCTGCGCGCCGTGAATCTTTCCTATGCGACGGTCGGCGACCTGTGCGCGCTGCTGAAGGTGCAGCTCGAACACGCCGGCTTCGACGGCCTGTGGGAGCTGCTCGAACGCGCGCTGTTCCGGCCGCAGGAGCCGGCCGATGTGAGCCTCGCGCCCGGCAACCGCTTCCTGATGAGCGAGGGCACGGTCTGGACGCCGTTCTGGACCTTCGACGACTGGGCGCAGATCGGCCCCGGTCAGGAACGCCCGGCCGATGCGCTCGCCGCCGGCTACGTCGAATGGGTGCGCACGCAGCGCCAGTACCTGATGGCGCTGTCCGCCTGGGGCCTGCCGGTGCGCATGGCGATCGGCGAGGCCTTCACCGAATGCGCCGGCACGACGATGCGCGACCTGCGCGCCGGTGCCGCGCTCGACGGCGATTATCTGGTCGAGACCGTGCTGCACGTCGACAACGCCGGCCCGGAGCGCCGGCTGCTGGTCACCAACCAGTTCGACGACGAGGTCGGCACGCTCGCCTACACGGTCGCCGCGCTCGATGCCGACGGCTGCCTGCTCGCGCTCGAACACCACTACCCGCTGTCGCCGCGCGAGCTGGAGGCGATCACCGCGCGCCTGACCGAGCCCAGCCGCGACTTCGAGCGCATCGTCCGCCACCCCGGCGGCCTGCTGATCGACGCCGCCGGCCGCTGCCTGGAATCGGCCCCGGACCCGGCCACCGAAACCGCCGCCGGCACGCGCCACTGAGCCTGCCGATCCCGCCGGTGCCGCCGTGAAGCTCTTTTACTGCGACCACTTCGTGCTGCCGCTGCCGCCCGGCCATCGCTTCCCGATGGACAAGTACCGGCGGCTGCGCGAGCGCGTCGTCAGCGGCCGGGATCCGCGCTTCGAGCTGCACCCGCCGCCGGCGGCGAGCGATGCCGAACTCGGCCGCGTCCACGATCCGGACTACATCCGCCGCGCCAGCCGCGGCGAGCTCGACGCGCGCGAGTTGCGCGCGCTCGGCTTCCCGTGGTCGGAGGCGCTGATCGAGCGTTCGCGCCGCTCCTCGGGCGCCACCATCGCCGCCTGCCGCGCCGCGCTCGCCGAGGGCGCTGCTGCCAACCTCGCCGGCGGCACGCACCACGCCGCCCCGGCCGCGGCGCAGGGCTTCTGCGTGTTCAACGACGCGGCGGTCGCCGCGCGCGCGATGCAGGCCGAGGGCCGGGTGCAGCGCGTGCTGATCGTCGATGCCGACGTGCATCAGGGCAACGGCACGGCGCTGTGTCTGGCCGGCGACGACAGCGTGTTCACGTTCTCGATCCACGGCGCGAAGAACTTCCCGTTCCGCAAGGAAACGAGTGATCTCGATGTCGAGCTGGCGGACGGCACCGGCGATGACGAGTATCTCGCCGCGCTCGAAGCCGGGCTCGCGCAGGCGATGGCCCGCGCCGCCGGGGCGCAGCTGGTGATCTATCTCGCCGGTGCCGATCCGTACGCCGGCGACCGGCTCGGACGCCTCGCGCTCAGCAAGGCCGGCCTCGCGGCGCGTGACGATCTGGTCTACCGCCGCTGCGCCGCCGCCGGTCTGCCGGTGGCGGTGGCGATGGCCGGGGGCTATGCCGACGACATCGGAGACATCGTCGACATCCACTACGCGACGCTCGAACGCGCCGCCGCACACGCCGGACGCTGATCGCGGCCGTCGCGAAGCGTGGCGGGGCTTCTGGCTGTGCCCGAAAAAGGCCCCCTCATCCCCCGGCCCTTCCCCGGAGGAAGAAGGGGCAAAGCGATCTGCATTCAGGGGCTTGTCGCGCCCTGCCTGCCCTTTCAGGCCGTTGCCGGCTGCGCCAGCCGCACGGCGACCGGCGTGGCGTTCAGCAGGTTCTCGGAGACCGGGCAGCGCCGGTCGACTTCCTGCAGGAAGGCGCGCTTCTGCTCCTCGCTCAGGTCGGCATCGACATCGACGGTGACGACGATCTGCTGGAAGCCGGCGCGCGTGCCGGTGCTGCGCCCGAGCAGCACGGCCGGATCGAGTTCGCCTTCGACGCGGATGTCCATGCCGCGCACGGGCAGGCGCTGCTGGTTGGCGACGATGCGGCCGATCGAACCGACGCAGCCGGCGAGCGCCGCGAACAGGTATTCGAGCGGCGACGGACCGGTATCGGTACCGCCGCCGGCCTTCGGCTGATCGATGTACAGCTGGTGATCGCCGGCGGCGACCTCGATCGCGAACGCCGGTCCGAGTTTCGCCTGCACCTGGATCTTCTTCATGACGCGCCTTCCCGCATGGGGTCGATGGGACTGGATGCGCGTACAGTATCATTAATTCGTATATTCGCAAATATGAATATAAAGAACCCATCCCGCCCGCCGCGACCGTCCATCCGGACAGAACCGAGTCCGCCGCGCCTGCCCTGCTCGCGGCACCAGAGCGGCCAGCAACCGCAGGCTGGGTTGACGCAGGAAACCCGGCGACCGCGGCGATGACGTTTTCCCGGCTGCCTCACATGCTGGGTTTCGTACCTCAACCCAGCCTACGGGGCTGCGATGCCTCCGTAGGGGCAGGCCCCCGTGCCTGCCCCTCCCGCGCCCGCCCCGATCCCCATGCCCGCCCCGAACCGCAATCCCGTGCCCGTCCGGAATCCGGCGTTGGTGCCAATCCGGGGCAACCACGGGGGGTTGCCCCTACGGGGTGGCCGCCGGCAGTTGTAGATACCATCTTG
>JAFEGB010000247.1 GCA_018240295.1 Pseudomonadota bacterium | reverse complement strand
CCCGGCGGCGGGCTCAACCGCTCACACCGGAGCGCTGCGCTTTTCAGCCCCTCGTCCCTCGCGGGGGAGGGGGTGGGGAGAGGAAATCATGCAATCCCGTGTGATCGGCATCACTCGCTGCGGATCGCGCTGATGAAGCGGTCGACCTCGCGGCGCAGGTCCTCGGACTGGCGGCTCAGCTGGCGCGAGGCTTCCAGCAGTTCCTCGGACTGGCTGCCGGTGTCGGTGGCTGCGTGCGTGACCTCGCCGATGTGGCGGCTGACCGTCATCGCGCTGTCGGCGGTCAGCTGCACGTTGCGGGCGATCTCGCGGGTGGCGGCGCTCTGCTGCTCGACGGCCGCGGCGATCGCGGTGGCGATGTCGTTGACGGTCTGGATCACGCTGCTGATCGTGCCGATCGCGCCGACCGTGCCGTCGGTGGCGGTCTGGATGCCGCCGATCTGCGCGGCGATCTCCTGGGTCGCCTGCGCGGTCTGCTTGGCGAGTTCCTTGACCTCGGTGGCGACCACCGCGAAGCCCTTGCCGGCCTCGCCGGCGCGCGCCGCCTCGATGGTGGCGTTCAGCGCGAGCAGGTTGGTCTGCTCGGCGATGGTCTTGATCAGGTCGACGACCTCGCCGATGCGCGCGCCGGCCTCGGCGAGACCGCGCACGGTCGCGTGCGCGCGGTCGGCTTCGCCGACGGCCTGACCGACGACGCCGGTCGCCTCGCCGACCAGCCGGGCGATGTCGCGGATCGCGGCTTCGAGCTGGCTGGCGGCGCCGGCGACGGTGCCGACGTTGTCCGAGGCCAGCTCGGCCGCCTCGGCGACGGTCGAGGCGCGCGAGCGGGTCTCGCCGGCCGTGCGCGCCATGCGCTCGGCGGTGCGCTCCAGCCCGTCCGCGGCCGAGGTCACGGCATCGAGCCTGCCGGCGGCTTCGCGGCCGAAGTGGGTGGTGAGCTGCGTGATGCGTTCGCTGCGCGCCTGCTGGCGCTGGCGCTCCTGCTCCTTCTCGGTCTCGCGCTGCACGCGCACGGCTTCCTCGGCGGCGCGCACGCGTTCCTTCTCGGCCTCGCGCTCGACGCGCAGCGCCTCGTCCTCGCGCGCGCGGCGCGCCCGCTCGGCCTCGGCCTCGGTGCGGGCGCGGTCCTGCTCGATGCGCAGGCGCTGGGCTTCGAGCGAGTTGCCGCGCAGCACCTCGACGGCGCGCGCCAGATCGCCGATCTCGTTGCGCCGGCCGGTGTCCGGCACCGGCGTATCGAGCGCACCGCCGGCGAGCGCGGTCGTGGTCGCGGTCAGGCGGCGCAGCGGTGCGACGATGCCGGACATGACCACCCAGATCGCCAGCGCGATCAGCGCCAGACAGAAGGCGGCCAGCGCGATGAAACCGCTGGCGCTGCTCGCGGCGGTGTCGCGCGCGCTGCCCGCCTGGTTGCCGGCTTCCTCACCGACGGCATCGACCAGCGCGATGATGGTGTCGATCGCCTGTGTGGCGCGCGCAAACCACTCGCCGGCCGGGAACGGATAGTCCCAGCCGAGCGTGCCGGCCTCGATGACCTGATGGCGGGTCTGCTCGAAACGCTCGAACACCGACTCGCGCACCGTCGCGACCGCCTGCACGAGGCCGGCGTCGTTGTCGCCCTGGCTGGCGAGCTGTGCGACGCGCTCCCAGGCCAGTTCGACGCGCCCGCGCATGCGGCCGAGCCGTTCAAGATCGGCGGCCAGCATCGGCTTGCCGGCGGCGATGATGCCGGCGATGACGGCGCGCTCGCGCCCCATGTATTCGCTCATCTGCCACGCGAAGTGGCGCAGCGCCTGCAGGCGCGCGAGGCGCATCGACGCCGATTCCGGCTGCCGGTCGATCTCCAGCGACAGGCGCTCGGTGGCCTCGACGCTGGCGGTGATGCCGGGCAGCCAGTCCTTCAGCAGCGCCGCATCGCGCTCGGCGCGCGGGCGGGGCAGGTCACGGTCGACCCGCTCGCGCAGCGTCCTGAGCCGGCTCCAGGCGGCGTCGGCATCGGCGAGCAGCTTCTGTTCCCGGGCTTCCAGGGTTTCGTTGCGCAGTGCCGCCAGCGCCTGGCCCGCGGCGGTGTCGGCCTGCTCGCGGTAGCGCCGGATCGCCTCGCGTGCCTGCGCGGTGATGGCATCGGCAGCGTTCAGGGCGCCGTTGGTCGCGCCGCGTTCCCGGGCCCAGTTGGTTG
The DNA here is from genome assembly GCA_018240295.1 of Pseudomonadota bacterium. Taxonomy (GTDB): domain Bacteria; phylum Pseudomonadota; class Gammaproteobacteria; order Competibacterales; family Competibacteraceae; genus Plasticicumulans. The sequence continues at coordinate 2,962 of JAFEGB010000247.1, read as the reverse complement.
TCGCATTGGCGAGCAGTGCGGCGGCGGCGTTGTGCCGCCAGGCTTCGGCGGCCTGCTCGCTGCGACGGCGGGCATCGAATCCGTCGTTGACGGTCAGCGCCAGCAACAGCGCGGACAGGACGAGGATCAGGGCGAGCAGTCGGCTGCGGATCGACATCGGCTTGCACTCCGGCAAATTTCAGCAGAACCACGTATCGGCCGGCACGGACCGCTGCTTGAGCAGGGCGACCGGACGTCGGGAGGAGTGCAGCGGACCCTGGGGGAGTGCCAAGTCTGGTCGCGTGCGGGGCAGACGCAAGGGCAGACCCGCACGGACGCACAAAGGCGAAGGCCCGGTACCGATGTTCGGTACCGGGCCTTCGGATTTGGTAGCGGGGGCAGGATTTGAACCTACGACCTTCGGGTTATGAGCCCGACGAGCTACCAGACTGCTCCACCCCGCAACTGATGAATCGCACTATACAGGTGCGATTCTGGCTTTGCAAGCTTTTTGCATCAGCCCCATTACTGTGCAGAAAGCAGCGCACGGGTATCAGGACCGAGCGGCAGCGTGTAGTCGTACGAGGCGATCACGACGCCATCGAGCGCGCGGATCAGCCGGGTGCTGACGTACACCGACTCGCGCCCGATGGCGTAGGTGCCGGCCGCGAGCGCTGCCGCGCGGTGGGTGCGGCTGAGATCGCGCACCGAGCGCGACAGCACGAACTCGCCGTTGTCCTGCTCGATGAAGACGTTGTTGCGCGTCTTCATCTCGATGACGGTCAGGCCCTGCTGCGCCAGGCGCGACGACATCTGTTCGGAGGTGATGCGCCCGAAGGCCGACGAGCTTTCCAGCGCGTTGATGTTGACCAGGCTCGCGACCAGCACCGGCTGCGCCTCGCGCTTGATCCACGAGGCCTGACTGATCAGCTGGTCGGCGGCCGTGTAGCTGGCGGCGACGATGTTGCTGTCCTGGATCGGCGGCGTCGAGCAGGCGGCGAGTGCGACGGCGCAGAGCGCTGCGGCCAGCAGCCGGCGGAAGCTTGCAGGGAGCAGGATCATCGGCCGACCACCTCGATCCGGCGGCTCAGATCGGGGGTGACCGGAGCCGGCAGGTACTGGGCGATGTTCTCGTCGCTGACGTAGTAGATGTCGCGCAGCCGCGTGCGGTACATCGGGCCGTCCATGACCGAGGTGCTGACGATGATCTCGGTGTTCGGGGTTTCGAGGATGCCGCCGGAGAGGAACTCGCCGGCCGTCAGCAGGATCGCGCCGGCGCCCATCGCCGCGTGCGCGCTGCGCGCCGCGAGTCCGCCGAGGGCCGCTGCGCCGCCGACCGCGACGAAGGAGCCCGGCTGCGGGCGCACGTCGCGACCGGTGTGCTGGACGACCTGGGTCTTCAGGTCGACCTGCAGCGCGCCGTGCATCGGCACGGCGCTGACGCCGAAGCCGAGCGACACCAGATGCGTGACGACGAGATCGTGCAGCGCGTAGTCGAAGGTCGTCACCGGCCGCGGCGGCGTCACGTACAGCGACACCGGCCGGTCGCTCGGCAGCTGCGTGCTCAGGCGCTGCGCCACGTGCATGGCCAGCAGATCCCAGTGGTGGGCGGCCTGCATCTTCTTCTGGTAGCTGAGCGGGTACGACTCCGGCATCGGCACCTGCGAGCAGGCCCCGAGCGTGGCAGCCGCAGCCAGCGCTGCGAGCGTAACGACTATGGATTTCATCGGGCGTCCTCGGGTCGGAAGGGCTGCGCGTTCCGTTCTCGTGTGCAGCGTGACGCGGCTTATAGCACCGGCCTTGCCGGGCTTTCCAGCCGCCCCCCGCCGTGTGGCGGGAAGGCCCTCGCGCACGATCGGCCGCGACTGCGGTGAGGGTCGGAGGCCGGTCGGGTGGGAACACAAGTTCTCGCGATTTCAAGTCTGGCAGGACACATCATCTTGTGGTCCGATGCGCCCCTGTCCTGCCGCGGCGATCCTGCCGCACCGCTGCGCAGCGCCGGTTCCGGCCGCTGCCGCATCCCCAGCAAACCACGGAGGTAGTCCCGAGTGTCCACCACGACCGCTCGCCCGAAAGCCGTTGCCGCGCCCCGCCGCGGCGTCGCCGACATCGACCTGCAACCGGCGTCCTTCGACATCTGGGACAAGAAGTACCGGCTCAAGGCGAAGGACGGGCGCGTCATCGATGACACCGTCGATCACACCTGGCAGCGCGTCGCGCGGGCGATTTCCGAGGTCGAGGCGACGCCGCAGGCGCGCACGCACTGGTACGAGCGCTTCCTGTGGGCGCTGCGTCACGGCGCGATCCCGGCCGGGCGCATCACCTCGAACGCCGGTGCCTGGGAGCACAAGCCTGCGACCAGCACGATCAACTGCACGGTCTCGGGCAGCATCGAGGACTCGATGGACGACATCCTGCAGAAGGTGCACGAGGCCGGCCTGACGCTGAAGGCCGGCTGCGGCATCGGCTACGAGTTCTCGACGCTGCGCCCGCGCGGTGCCTACGTCTCGGGGGCCGGTGCCTACACCAGCGGCCCGCTGTCGTTCATGGATATCTACGACAAGATGTGCTTCACGGTGTCGTCGGCCGGCGGTCGGCGCGGCGCGCAAATGGGCACCTTCGATGTCGGCCATCCCGATGCGATGGACTTCATCCGCGCCAAGCGCGAGAACGGGCGGCTGCGCCAGTTCAACCTGTCGCTGCTGGTCACCGACGAATTCATGCAGGCGGTGCGCGAGGACCGCGAGTGGCGCCTCGCGTTCCCGATTTCGCTGGCGGAATTCAAGGCGGCCGAGGCCGAATTGCGCCCGCAGCTCGATGATCCCGAGAAGTTCGTGTGGCGCGAGTGGCCGGTGCACGAGGGCTACGTCGTCAACGCGGCGGGGCTGGTCGCCTGCCGCGTCTACAAGAAGCTGCCAGCGCGGCGCATGTGGGACGTGATCATGTCGTCCACCTATGACTTCGCCGAGCCGGGCTTCATCCT
>JAFEGB010000246.1 GCA_018240295.1 Pseudomonadota bacterium | reverse complement strand
CGCGAGGTTGATGGCGTTGAACTCGATGTGCGCGACCGCGTGCACCAGCGCCACGCGACCGGCCGGCGTGCCGGGCGGGCGCCGTGGCACGGCGCGTGCCGGCACCAGCAGCGGCCGGGGCGGGCGGCCGGGCAGGTCGACCCAGGCCGTCGGTGCCTGCGCGTCGCAGGCGAGCGCACCCGCCTGCCAGTCGGCGTACAGCGAAGCCGCCCGTGCGCACTTGCCGGCGGGGTCATCAAGCATCAGCGCCTGCAGGGCAGCGACATGGACGCAGGCCGTCATCGGAAAATCCTCGCATCGGTGCAGGACCGGGCCGCGCAGTCTACCGTCTGTGCCCTGCCGATTCAGCCACTTGCGGCTGTTCTGGCAGGAACCCCGACGACGACCGGTGGTCAGGTCCTGCGCGAACGGTCCTGCCGGCCGCCCGCTACCGGTTCCGGCCCGCCGTGGCCGTGACACTCCGCTGCTTCCGTCCAGGAGGACGCTTCCGATGCCCGCAATCCCCCCTCTGCGTGCCCTGAGTCCACACCCCCGCCTGCGCCGCACCGCTCTCGGCCTGGCGTTCGCCACGCTGCTGCCGCTCGCGCCCGTGCAGGCCGCGCCGATCGCGCTGCTGTCGGCAAGCCTCGACACCGCCTTCAGCCTCGATGGTTTCAGCACCGGCGCCGCCAACCAGTTCACGCTGTCGCTGGCCGCGGCCAGCGGCTCGCTGGCCTTCAACCGCCCGGCCGACGGCCTCTACGGCGTCACCGCCAACGGCAACGTCACGCTGGCGAGCGATGCCGCCTACAGCGACGTGCTGCTGAACCGGAGCTACGTCAACCAGAACCTGTTCTTCGGCCAGATCGCCACCGGCGATGTCGGCTCGCAGAACGTCAGCTTCGACTTCACGAACGGTCTCTACACGCGCGACGGCGTCACCACCGCCAACGGCGCCAGCGGCAGCTTCACGACCAGCTACAACGGCTTCGCGAACTTCATCAGCGGCCTGGCCGGCGGCCCGGCGCTCGCGCCCGGCAGCGGCTCCGGCACGCTGAGCGTCAGCTACACGATCGACGCCGCGAAGAACGCGAGCTTCACGATCACCGACACCCCGGTCACCGAGAACGGCTGGCAGGGCTTCGAGCAGTACATCCGCGACTGGCAGGCCAACCGCGGCAACAGCGGCGATCACGTCGACGGCTACGTGCGCAACACCAGCGCCTTCACGCTGACCGCCACCGCCGCGCAGGCCGGCGACGGCTCCAGCCCGCTGACACCGCTGCTGCCGACCTCGACCGACCCGCAGACCGTCACCGTGCAGACACCCGACGGCCCGGTGCAGACGACGACCAGCGAATACAGCTTCGCGCCGCAGAGCATCACCCCGGGCCAGCGCGTGAGCTACGACCCGTTCTACGCGAGCGGCTACGTCTACGAGATCAGCAACGCCGCCGGTCCGAAGCTCGCGGCGCTGTTCCTGCCGGTGGTCGGCGACAACGAGTACCTGCTCGAATTCTCCAGCGACGGCGGCACGAGCTGGAGCCTCGCAAGCTGGGTCGGCAGCAACGGCACGGTGTTCGGCAACGTGCTCTACAGCCTGCTGAACGCCACGCTCGCGCCGACCGGCCTGTCGATGCTGCGCCTGACCGGCATCGAGACCTCGGCAATGATCGACCCGAACGACCCGCTCGGCTTCGTCACCACCTTCGGCTACGCGCAGGCCGGCACCCAGGGCCTGACCATGACCGCGATCCCGGGCTTCGTCGCCGACATCCCGGCCCCGGCACCGCTGGCGCTGATCGGCCTCGGCCTGACGGCGCTCGCGCTCGGCCGCCGGCGTCTGAAGGTCGCCTGAAGCTTGCAGGCAACGGGCGTCCGCACTGCCGCAAGGGCAGGGCGGGCGCCCGCTTTTTTTTGGTGCGTGAATTCACGTCAGCTGAACACGCCCGGCCCATGCCTCCGCCCAGATATTTGAAACGCGGCACTGCGTGCGCATGATGCGCATCCTGCCCGCCGGCGTGCACGACCGCGCCGGATGATGCCGGGTGATATGAGAATGTCTCGCATGAGTGATTCGGCCGCCATGTTCGTGCTCCTCCCAGGTTTGTTCCTGTGCTTCCTGCTGTTCGTCGAGATCGGCCGCCGGCTGGGGGCGCGCTGGGTGGATGAGGAAGAGACGGAACGCGAGCGCGTCGTCCTGAACACGATCGAGACCGCGATCTATGCCTTGCTCGGCCTGATGATCGCGTTCACGTTTTCCGGAGCGGCCGAGCGCTTCGATGCCCGGCGAAGCCTCACGGTGCAGGAAGGCAACGCCATCGGCACGGCTTACCTGCGGCTCGACCTGCTGCCGGCCGCGGTGCAGCCGGCATTGCGCGAAAAGTTCCGGCGCTACACCGAGGCGCGGATCGCGGTTTATCAGGCGCTGCCGGACATCGAGGCGTCGAACACGCACGCGGCTCGTGCCGGTGCGCTGCAAGGCCAGATCTGGGCGGAGGCCGTAGCGGCCCTGAAGGATGCCCCGCCCGCCTCATCGCTGCTGCTGCTGCCGGCGTTGAACGACATGCTGGACATCACGACGACCCGGGCCATCATGCTGAGAACCCACACGCCGCCGGTCGTCCTGGTCACGCTGCTGATGCTGACGCTGGTCTGTTCGCTGCTGATCGGCAATGGGCTGGCCCGCAAGCGCACCTGCGGCGCCGTCCTCCATACGGTCGGATTTGCGCTCGTGCTGACGGTCACCATGTACGTCATTCTCGATCTCGATCATCCGCGCGCCGGCCTGATTCAACTGGATTATGTCGATCAGGCGCTGGCCGATGTCCTCGCCGGCATGAAATGACGGCGGCGCTGGCATTGTTCGCCGGCCGTCCCGCAATGGATGCCGCCTTCCCGGCCCGGGGCCTCTGCGATCCGCGATCGCTCATGCGGTCACCGGCCGTGATCCCGGTGCCCGTTGTCGGGAATCACGGACGCAGCCGGCGTGTGGCAGCGAACTGCCGGATCACAGGCCGGCGGCATCGGGATTCAGCCGCCGGGCCAGATCGTCGCTCAGGGAGCGCGCAAACCCGGCGCTCAGGTGCTGCGTGTCGCGGAAGGCGACCATGCCGTGCTGCTGCGCGCGGCAGACGCCGCCGGGGCAGACGGCGTCGCTCATGTCGACGACCTTCACATTGCTGAAGGCCGCGGCGGCGGACCGGATCCAGCGGTCCACGTCGTCATGGCGGGGGTCCCGGAGCGCAGCGGCGCATCGGTCCTGATCCGGGATCTGCTGGTACAGCCATCCGCGCGGGGCCAGGCAGGAAGGCGCATCGAAGGGCAGGACCGGCGTCGAGCGCAGCAGGTAGACCCGGCCGGCCCCGGCGGCGAGCGGGGTCAGCAGCCGTGCCGTGCCTTCCCGCCACTGGCTTTCGCTGAAATCGTAGGTGTAGGTCGAGCCGAGGATCACCATGTCCGGGTGCAGTTGCGCGATGGCCTGCAGGGCGTTCGCGCGCCAGCGTTCGCATTCCTCGTAGCGGCGCCCGATCCGGGCATAGAAGATCGGCTCGTCCACCATCGGGCACGACGATTTGGTCAGCACCAGCAGACGCCAGTCCCGGGGAACGAACACGGATTCAAACGCTGGAAACCATTGCAGACCGATGCTGTCGCCGAGCACGACCGCGGTCTTTCCCGCCTTGCCGGTGCCGAATTCGCAGGCTTTCACCGTATCGGCGTGAAACCAGTCGTCGCAGCCCATTGCATAGATCACCGGCGCATCAAGGCGGGCCTGTTCATAGGGTTGTTGCTGCGCGTTTCCAGCTTCCTGCAGGCTGTCCTCGTGCCAGTTCAGCGCCAGTCCGCTGGTGATGAACATCGTCAGCATCGTGCCGGCCAGCACGGCGCGCACGGGCAGCGGGTGGCGCCGGGCATCGCGCAGCGGCGCTTCGATCAGCACGTGCGTCAGGGCAGCGAGCAGCAGTGCCAGCAGCGCAAGCCCTGCGCGCACCTCCAGCCGCGACGCATCCAGCACGGCGGCACCGAGCAGCAGCACCGGCCAGTGCCACAGATACCAGACGTAGGAAACCCGCCCGATCGCCTGCATCGGCGCCCGCGACAGCAGCCAGCCGACGCCGGATCGCGACAGGTGCGCACCGCTTGCCAGCACCACCGCCGCGCCCACGCTCGGCAGGGCGGCGAGGAAGCCGGGGTAGCCCGACTGGCCGTCGAACAGCAGTGCGGCCGCGAGGATGGCCGCGAGCCCCAGCCAGCTCGCCGGGCGCAGCAGGCCGGGGGCGACGGCCGGGGGCGTCTGGCAGCCGAAGTGCAGATACACCAGCGCGCCCAGCGCGAACTGCCAGACGCGGGTCGGGAGCAGGTAATAGGCCGGCAGCGGATCGAGTGCCGTCCAGATGATGCTGACGAGCAGGCCGAGGACGGTGATCACCGGCAGTGCCCGCCGCAGCCGTCCCGGATTCGCCTGGCCGCTGTCGGGGCGTCCGGCCGTGGCCAGCAGGATCAGCAGCGCGGGCCAGATCAGGTAGAACTGCTCCTCGACGCCCAGCGACCAGGTGTGCAGGAACAGATTGCCCTCGGCTCCCGCACTGAAGTAATCGAGTTCGAAAAACGAAAAATAAAAGTTGCTGAGCCAGACGATCGCGCTGGCTGCGGCCAGCGCCTGCCCCGGCTGTTCGCCGATGGCCAGCAATTGCTGGCCGAGCAGGCTGCTGATGGCAATGACGACCAGCAGCGAAGGAAACAGGCGCCGGAAACGGCGGGCATAGAACCGTGGCAGATCGATGCGTCCGTGCGTCGTCAGTTCCTGCACGAGCAGACCGGTGATCAGGTAACCGGACAGCACGAAAAACACGTCGACGCCGATGAAGCCTCCGGCCAGAAAATCGATCCTGGCGTGTGCCGCCACGACCAGCATCACCGCGACCGCACGCAATCCTTCGATGTCGGGGCGAAATTTCACGGGTGGTGTCCTTGTTGTCGATTGGAAAAACAGGCAGGCGCCATCGCGCAGGGCGATGCCGTCTGGCGGCAATCCCGCCGCTTGCCTCCGGGGCAGGCGTTCGTTCAGGGAAGCCGGGCGCACGCTGCCCGGCCCCGGGATTTTACGCTGCAGCCGCAGCGCGCCGTAACCGGTCTTTCCGAAGGGCGCATGCGGATGCCCGATGGCGGATACCGGTCACACCGCAAGCCTTCGCTTTTCAGTTCCTCGTGCCTCGTGGGAGAGGTGTCGGGGAGAAAAGAGGAAAACCATGCACTTGCGTGTGATCGGCATGACGCATCGGGCAAGGCGGGTTCTGCCTGAAACGCCGGCAGCGTGCAGGCGCGAGGGTGTGCCGCGGCTTCAGGCCCGGGATCCGCCATCCGCCGGCGGCTCGAAGCGCACGTCCTCGTACACCGCCGCGATCGGCACGCACAGATCGATGCTGGCGAATCCGACCGTGTCGCCGGCTTCGGCGGCGTGCAACGTCCAGCCGTCGGGGCTGCGGCGGAAGACCTGCACCAGCGGTGCGTCCGGGTCGATGGTCACGTATTCCTGCAGGCTCGCGAGCCGCCGGTAGTGCGCGAACTTGGCGCTGAGGTCGTAGCCGGCTGTCGACGGCGACAGGACTTCGACGATGACGACAGGGTCGCGCTTGGCCAGACGATCACTGCGATCGCTGGCGCTGCAGGTGACCAGCAGGTCCGGATAGAAGATCGCGTCGGCGGCGTCGACACGGACCTTCATGTCACTGATGAAGACCTGACACGGCGAGCCACGCAGGTGTGTGCGCAGCAGCATGTACAGATTGCCGGCGACCAGGTTGTGGCGGTCGCTGGCGCCGGTCATCGCAAACACTTCGCCGCGCACGTACTCGTGGCGTTCGGGCTGCGTCGCCTCCCAGTCGAGGAAGGCGGCGAGGCTCAGGCGGGTGGCGGGAACGGACATCGGGCTTCTCCCGGGATCACAGGCTGACCGTGAAGCTGACCGCACCGTCCGGGGCGATCAGCACGCGGTCGCCGTTGCGCAGCGGGTGCTCGCTGACCCGGCCGCTGCCGGAGCTGCCGATGTAGGTGCCGTTGGTCGAGCCCTTGTCCTTCAGCAGCCAGCGTTCGCCCTGACGGCCGATCCACAGGTGCTGGCCCGAGACCATCGGGTGCGAGACCAGGATGTCGGCGCGGCTGGCGTCGCGCCCGAGCCAGGCGCCGCTGGCCGGGATGCTGATGTTCTGGCCGCTGAGCGGACCGGCGGTGAAGTTGAGCCGTGCCTCGCCGGTGCTGCCGCCCGGAGCGCCGAACATGGTCGCGGCGCTGTCGCCGGCGTAGGCCGGCAGGTGGGCGGTGCCGCCGCGCAGCGAGG
>JAFEGB010000245.1 GCA_018240295.1 Pseudomonadota bacterium | reverse complement strand
CGCGCACGCAAGGCTTTTTCCGCGGCGCTCCGCGCTCAAAGCAGCGCACGCAAGGCTTTTTCCGTTGCGCTCCGCGCTCAAAGCCGCGCGCGCAAGGCTTTTTCCCTTGCGCTCCGCGCTCAAAGCCTTGCACGCAAGGCTTTTTCCCTTGCACTTCGCGCTCAAAGCCTTGCACGCAAGGCTTTTTCCGTTGCGCTTCGCGCTCAAAGCCTCGCACGCAAGGCTTTTTCCGTTGCACTCCGCGCTTGAAGCCTTGCACACCAGGCTTTTACCGTTGCGCCCCGCGGGCAGCGCCGTGCGCAGCGGGGCTGGCTGGCGGCGGCCTCAGCTGCGCTGCGGCAGCATGCGCGTCAGCACCGTGTCCTTCTGCACGAAGTGGTGCCACAGCGCCGCGCCGACGTGTACGGCGACGACCACGTACAGCACGGTGGCGCCGGCTTCGTGGAATTCCTTGACGGTGTGGCCGATGGCCTCGTCCGGGCCGACTGCGAGCGGCAGCTCGAACAGGCCGAAGAACGGCACGGCGCGGCCGGCGTAGGCCGAGGTCAGATAACCGGTCAGCGGCAGGCCGATCATCAGCAGATACAGCGCGACGTGGCCGGCATGCGCGGCGAAATGCTGCCAGGCGGGGCCGGCCGGCAGCTTCGGGGCCGGGTGCATCGCGCGCCACGCCAGCCGCACCCAGACCAGCGCGAACACCGCCACGCCGCAGGACTTGTGGAAGAACATCAGGCTGGCGCGCGTCGCCGATTCCTTCGGCAGCCAGCCGCGCGCCTCGACGGCGAGGCACATCGCGGCGATCAGCAGGAACATGCTCCAGTGCAGGGCGCGGGCGACCGCGCCGTAGCGTTCGGCGGAAGCGGGAACAGTCATCGGAAGTCTCCGGTCGTGGTGAAGTCGGGAGCGTGTCGTCGGCACGGCGTCGGCACGAGGGTGCGACGCGACCTCCACGGCGGCATCGGGGTTCTGTCGGCGCTTTGTAACTGCGCCGCCGCGGGCGCGCGGCGGCGGGGGCGGCTCAGGCGGGTTCTTCGCTCAGCGAGCACACCGAGGGCAGCGGATCGTCGGCGCCGAAGCCTTCGCGGATGTGCGCGGCGAGCTGCTCGGTCGCCGGCGTCGGCCGCAGGCCGCGCAGCAGCGCGATGGCGGTGATCGGCAGCGGCGGGAAGCCGTCCTCCTGCATCAGCACGCGCAGGTCCGGCGTCAGCGCGCTGCGCGCCGCGGCCGTGACCGCCAGCCCCGCCGACACCGCCGCCAGCACGCCGGCGATGCTGGCGCTGGTGTAGGCGATGCGGTACGGCCGGCCGGATTGCGCCAGCGCACCGAGCGCGGCGTCGCGGCACCAGCAGCCGGGCTGGAACAGCGCGAGCGGCAGCGGCTCGACCTCGTGCGCCAGATGCCGCGCCGAGCAGGCCCAGACGGTCGGCTCGCGGCGCACGATCTCGCCGCTCTCGGACCCCGGCAGGCAGGTGACCAGCGCCAGATCGAGCCGATCCTCGGCCAGCAGCCGGCGCAGGTTGACGCTCGGCTCGCAGAGCACCTCGACCTGCACGCGCGGGCAGCAGCGCGCGTAGCGGGCGAGGATGTCGGGCAGGAAGCGGGCGACGTAATCGTCGGGCGTGCCGAGGCGCACGCTGCCGGCGAGTTCGGGCTGCGTCAGCGCCGCGACGGCCTCGTCGTGCAGCTTCAGCAGCCGGCGCGCGTAGCCGAGCAGCGCCTCGCCGTCGGGCGCGAGCTGCACGCCGCGGCCGTCGCGCTGGAACAGCGGCTTGCCGACCTGTTCCTCCAGCCGGCGCACCTGCATCGACACCGCCGACTGCGTGCGGTGGACCTGCTTCGCGGCCTGCGTGAAGCCGCCGGCATCGACGATGGCGACGAAGGTGCGCAGCAGGTCGGTATCGAAATTCACGGGCATGACGGCGGCTCCGGCAGGGCGAGTGTCATCAGTATGGTTGATGGCAGTCATTAAACCTATTCGTTGGATGAATCAATCAGCGCGGACCATGCTGGCCTCACACCACGAAGGAGAGCCGCCATGCTCCGCAAACACCTGCTTCGCCCGTCCCTGCTGTCGCTGCTGCCGGCCGTCGCCGGTCACGCCTCGCACAGCCTCGCCGATGTCTGGAATGGCCTGCCGCGCCTCGGACTGCGTGCCCGGCTGAACGGCTTCGGCCACTGGCTCGCCGCCGGCTACCGGCGCTACCGCCAGCGCCGCGCGCTGCTCGCGCTCAACGACGCGATGCTGAAGGACATCGGCATCAGCCGCGCCGATGCCTGGCACGAGGCCGGCAAGAGCTGGTGGCAGGACTGAAGGAACATGGCCGGCGCCTGCCTTTCACGCTGTTCCCTCGGCGGAAAGGCTTCGGTGGGACGGCATGGGTATCTGCACAAGCGGCAGCCGCGGTTCCCGGACCCGCCCGGACAGCGCGGATGGACCGGCACGACGGCAAGGCGCTGACGAACAAGCCCCTCGTCCGCCATGGGCGAGGGGAGATCGACGCCCGGCCCCGGTGCCACCGGGAAAAAGACCGGGAACGAGGGCGGTTCCGGCATGGAATCACGGCCGGAAAAGCATGGTCGAAGCGGCACCGTCCCCCCGCTGAGGCCGCCATCTTGATCGCCTATGAATCCGGGCTTTATGTCCGCATCGAAGAGTTTCCCGGCCCGCGCGCGCCGCTGCCCCGGCCGCTGGACAGCGGCTTCAGCCACGATGTCGCGTATCGCGTGCTCGGCCTCTTCAATCCGTCCGAGACCTCGGATGCCTATTTCATCCTGAGCAACGATCGCGACGAGATCTGGTTCATCTGCAACCGGCATCTGCGCACGACCGGCATCCGCAGCGGCGGACCGCTGCGCCTGCCGCTCGACTGCGAGATGCCGGCCTGGAGCTGAGGGCGCGGCGCCCGCGCGCTGCTGCCGGATATATCCGGATATATCCCCGAAAGAAGTCGCAAACCCCTGTGGCAGGGGCTTGTCCGGCCGGGGCCGGGGATCGTGGAATCACGCGTCCGGCTGCACCGGTCGCGCGGCATCCGCCGTCGGTCGCGCGCAGTCGCCGAATGCCGGTGAGCCCGATGACCACGCCCGAAACGATGCTGATCTACACGAGCCTTTCCACGCAGCCGCTGTCCGTGCCCGCGCTGCAGGCGCTGGTGCGCCGGGCGCGCGAGCGCAATGCCGCGGCCGGCATCACCGGCCTGCTGCTCTATCTCGACGATGCCTTCCTGCAGGTGCTCGAAGGCCGGCGCGAGGCGGTGCATGCGCTGTATGCCGACATCGCCCGCGACCCCCGCCACACCGGCGCCTACGTGCTGCTCGACACGCCGATCCGCCAGCGCAGCTTCGGCGACTGGTCGATGGGCTATGCCGGCGTCACGCGCGCCGATCTGGCCGCGCTGCCCGGCCTGAGCGACTTCTTCCTGCGCAACGATCCGCTGTCGGCGCTGCCGCCGGGGCTGGCGCTGGCGCTGGTGCGCGGCTTCGTCGAGGCCGGTGCCGGCGGTCGCTGGCTGGCGGAGCCGGCGGCCCGCGGTCACTGAGGCAGCGCCATCGGCCCGCCCGCTGCGGTGCCGCGCCCGCCGGCGGCGGCAGCAGGGCGCGGGGGCTGCGGGCGGGGCGCGCTGCCGGCATCGAGCAGCGTCAGCAGCCGGGCGATGATCGCGTCCAT